>JBMFPP010000009.1:0-6868 GCA_049969055.1 Armatimonadota bacterium
CCTGCTGGCAATGTGCTGACCGGCCTGACGCTTGGCAACGGCAAGATCACGGTAAAGGGCGTAGTTCCGCCTCCTCCTGCGGCGGTGGCGAAGGTGGAGGTAACGCCTGCAACTGTGACGCTGAAGGTCGGTGAGACCGCCACACTGACGGCTAAGGCTCTGGATGCTCAGGGCAACGAGATCGCCGGCAAGACGTTCACATGGGAGAGCTCCGCGCCTGCGGTGGCTACAGTGGATGCGGCCGGCAAGGTAACCGCTGTGGCTAAGGGCACTGCGTCGATCACGGCCACTGCCGACGGTGTGAAGAGCGCTCCGGTAACCGTGACGGTTGAAGAAGTTGCTCCTCCGCCTCCTCCGGCTGGCGCTGCTATCACTGTTGCCACTGATCCTGCCACGCCTGTGAAGCCTGGCGACGTTGTGAAAATCCTGATCAACGTTAACGAGGCGGCTAAGAACGTGGCTGGTGCTCAGGTGGTTGTGAACTTCGGCGCGCTGGGTGCCGTGACCGCAGAGGCCGATGTTAAGTACGGAGTGATTCCAGCGGGCGGCTTCATTGCCGTGAATCTGGGCACTCCGGGCGAGGCGAACATCGGCGTTGTGGCCACAAGCGGCGGCAACGGCCCTGGCACACTGCTAACCATCCCGATCAGGGTTGCGGCTGATGCGAAGCCGGGTGAGTATCCGATCAACATCACACTGGCGAGCCTGAACGATCCAACCGGCACGGATATTCCTGTGACGGTAACCGGCGGCAAGGTCGTGGTGACCGAGGTTGCTCCTCCTCCGGTTGCGGTTCCTGGCGACCTGACCGGTGACGGCAAGCTGACGGTGGATGACGTTCAGGCGGCTATCCTGCTCGCATTCCAGGCGCAGCCTGATCCTGCGAAGGTGAAGATCGCGGACGTCAATAACGACGGCAAGCTGAGTCTGGCCGATCTGCGCATCATCCTGCGCAGAGCGCTGGGCCTGCCCGATGTAGGTGCCTAGTTAGCGGCGTCCCCCTGATTGACGGGGCTGGTAGGGACGGTTTTTGACGGCCGTCCCTGCCACGCCCTGCCCCAAGTTGACATGCGTGGTTGAGGCCTGAGGTTTCAACCGGGAATAGTAAGGCCTTTGGTGTGAGCCTACCTTTCGGCAGGCGGCAGTGAATTGAAAGGGATTAGGTGCCCCGGGGGGAACAGCACCAATCCCGACACGGGGCAAGGCTTGGCTAATACGCACAAGCAGAGGGGAGTGGGTGTAGTGAAAAGAACACTGGGTCTAGTTGTAATGGGGCTACTCCTATCAATAGCTCCGGTGGTTGCCCAGACTATTTCTGTGGGCGAATATATAGCCAACCCCGGGGACACCGTTAGGGTTGAGATCAGCGTTGACGCGGCGGTTCGTGGGGTGGCTGGCGCCCAGGTGCTGTTGGATTTTAAAACGGTTACTCCGGCCGGCGGCCCAAACTTGGTTGCAGATGCGGCTGGAGTTACGTACGGAGTGATCCCGGCCGGCGGATTGATGCAGGTTAATGCAAATGTGCCGGGGCAGGTGAATGTAGCGGTTGCGGCTATTGAAGGCGGAAATGGTCCGGGTGTTCTGCTCACGATACCGATTAAGGTTCCGGTGGATGCAGTTCTCGGTTCGGTGTACCAGCTCAATTTAGCCGTTGCTGAGCTGAACGATGTAAACGGAGATGTGATTCCAACCACCGCGGTAGGCGGCAAGATCACAGTAGGTGCCCCAGAGAAGGGAAAGATCAGCGTTGGTGAGTATAAGGCTAAAGCCGGCGAGGTTGTAAACGTCGAAATCAAGGTTAGCGAGGCGGTAAGAAGAGTAGCCGGCGCTCATCTTATCCTCAAGTTCGGAGACATCGGCACGGTTGACGAAACCGCTGTAACATACGGTGTGATACCTGCTGGTGGGTTGATGCAGGTTAACGCCACGAAGCCGGGCGAGGTGAATGTTGCTATCGCTGCCACCACCGGCGGCAACGGCCCGGGGAACTTGCTGACGGTTCCGATCAAGTTGAAGAGCGATCTTCCGGCGGGGACGTATCCGGCAACTTTGGAGGTCGCCGAGCTTAACGACGAAGCAGGCGAGCTGATCCCTGTGGATGTGGAGGCCGGCAAGATTACCGTGGCGGTTGTTGCTGAGCTTAAACTGCTTTCGGTGGAAGCGGTTCCCGGGGGCGTAGCGAACTTGGTAGTTCAGTTAACGACGCCCGGTGTTTCAATTGCAAACGCTCAGGTAACGGTTAGGTTTGGAGACATCGGCGCCGTTATCCGCGATGCCGTGAAGTATGGCGTACTGCCTGCTGGGGCGGTGATGGTCGTGGATACGGCTACGCCGGGTGAGGTGAGCGTCGGGGTTGCGTCAACACAGGCCGGGGTCGGCCCTGGCGATCTGTTGACCATTCCGATTCGACTGCGGCCGGATCTCCGCGAAGGGGAGTATCCGATAGAGATAACAAAAGCAGTGCTGGTAAGCGAAACCGGCGAATCTGTGGAAACCACTTTGGTGCCCGGCAGTGTAAAGGTTGTTGCCGGCCCGCCGGTGCCGATGGTGACGGTGGGTATTTATCAAGGTGTGCCGGGCGGTTTGGTGAATATTGAGGTAAAAGTGGACGGCAAGGCCGTCGGTGTGGCGGGAGCCCAGTTGGTGTTGAAGTTCGGTAACATCGGCTCTGTGGAGAAGGAGCGCGTCAAGTACGGAGTGATTCCGGCCGGCGGTATTCTGGTTGTGAATACCGATGTGCCTGGGCAGGTGAATTTGGCGGTGGCTTCTGCGTCCGGCGGTAACGGGCCTGGAACACTGTTTACCATACCTCTGCGGCTCAAACCAGACTTGGCCCAAGGGGTATATCCTTTGACCATCAGCCAGGTGAACCTTGTCAACGAAGCCGGGCAGTCTCTGCCGTTGAACCCGATTGACGGCGAGATTGCTGTGGGCCCGGTTCCTGAGGCGGCCCTGACGATTGAAGCACAGCCGGCGTCGGTAATAGCTGGTCAGGTTGTGAACATCCTCGTGAAGGTGAACGAAAAAGTGGTAGGGGTTGCCGGCGCTAGGATCGGTATTAACTTCGGTCCCCTCGGTGTGGTTCTAGCGGATCGGGTATCTTACGGAGTAATACCGCCCGGCGGCTTGCTGGCGGTTGATGCATCCGTTCCCGGTGAAGCTACATTTGGCATCGTCAGCACCAGGGGCGGCAGCGGTCCTGGCACATTGCTGACAATTCCTCTGAGGGTGTCGCCAGGGCTAGCTCCCGGCGAGTATGCGGTTAGCGTAACCTTGGCATCGCTTACAACAGAGACGGCCGAGGAGATACCGGTAACCGTTACCGGCGGCAAGGTGATTGTGAGAGCCAGAGAATTCCTGCTGGGCGATATAGTGCCCGACGGGAAGATCGATCTGGCGGATCTGCAGGCGGCGATTCTGCTTTACTTCCAAGGTGAAGCAGCTGATCCCGGGAAGGTGCTCATAGTGGATATGAACCAGGACGGTAAGTTCACCGTTGGAGATCTGCGGGCACTACTGCGGGTTGCGTTGGGGCTGCCGCCTGTTCCACCGCACGATCAAGGAGCTGGCGGATCTGGTTAACCAAATTGTTCTTGGAGCGGGTGCCTTGGGCATCCGCTCCAGGACTCGACAAGAAGTTTTGACGAACAAACAAGGACTAGAAAGTCAAAACTTCTTGGGTGTTGCGCACAAGAGGGTTAGCGCTATGGCGGTTGTGAGAAAGCTTTTTGGTGCTGCTGTTACACTGGTTTTGGTTTCCGGACTTGTGTCTGCAGCTCCAGTGGTCATGAAGGGCGATATGAACGGCGACGGTCGCATCACAAAGGTGGACGTCCAAATCGCTATGAGTGTGTTTCTCCGACCTCAAACTGCCACCGAAGCCCAAAGGCGGGCTGCCGACATGGACGGCGACGGCAAGGTTACATTGAAAGACCTGAGGATGATGCTTCAGAAAGCATCTTAACAGGGGGTTTGTCGAAACAGACGGCGGCTGAAACGGTTTAACCGAGGCCACGGTTAAAAGCGGCAAGCTCTCTGAATGGAGAAACTGTTGATGCTGTGGTCGTGCGCCGCGGAGGCACCCGCGGTAAGCCGTCCGAAGGGCAAATGAAAGCATCTTTCGGCTCGGCTTGCAAGAAGTTTTGAGAAACAGCTAGCCAAAACTTCTTGCAAGAAGTTTTGACGAACAAACAAGGACTATTTGAAAGTCAAAACTTCTTGAGAGTAGCAATCGGACTATGGTAGGCACGAGTAAGAGGGGAGTGGGTGTTGTGAGAAGATATTTGAGTTTGCTTGTGCTGGGGCTGCTGCTGGCAGCTGCACCTGTTCTGGCACAGGGAGTGGTAACTGTTGGCAATGTCTCGGCACAGCCGGGTGCCACAGTTAACATAGCGGTTACTGTGAGTGATTTGCCGCAAATCGGCGGCGTATCTTTGGGCATCCGGGTACAAGCACCGATCGGCGCTCCGGCGCTGCAGTTCGGTGAAGCAATTCGGGGCACCGTGTTTCAGGGTCCGAAGGATGTAATAGCCACAGATTTGGCGACTCCGGGCCAAGTGCAGGTGGTAGCATTATCACCAGAAGCGACAGCGGGACCAGGTACGCTGTTTGTGCTTCCGGTGACCGTATCAGCGCAGGCCGCACCCGGAACGGTTTACCAACTGCAGGTTTTCAAGGTGGAAGTGGTTGATGCCGCCAACAATCCGGTTGCAGTGCGGGCTTTCGGTGGTACGGTGGCGGTAACCGAGGCTGCAGCACCGGTGCTGTCTGTGGCCAATGTCACAGGTGCACCCGGGCAAACGGTGTCCGTTCCTGTTAATATTTCTGCAGGGGTTGTTGGTTTAGGCGGAGCAAGCGTAACACTTTCCCTGGTTGGATTAACGGCAGCCGGTGATGCCGTGCGTGGTCCGCTGTTCTCCGGCCCCAACGATGTCGTTGCCACTAACATCCTTGCTCCGGGTGTTGTGCAGGTGGTGGCGCTTAGCCCTACAACTGTGAGCGGCCCGGGAACGATCTTTTCTGTGCCGGTTGCAATACCCAAGACAGCCAAACCCGGTCAGGTGTTCCCCGTTGTTATCCGCGAGGCAGAGTTGGTTGATGGGGCAAACAACCCGCTGGCAGTGATCAGGCAGGACGGGAGTGTAACGGTTGTTTCTCTGGCCGCGGCAACCATCTCTGTTGGCATCACCTCTGCCCAGCCCGGCTCGGTGGCAATGATCCGCGTGACGGCTAATGCCGATGTTCGCGACCTCGCGGCTTTGCGCGTGACGCTCGATTTGGGCGGCGGATTAACGGCGGTTGGCGATGCCACTTTGGCCGGAAGCTTGTTTGTTGGGCCTAACGATCAGATAGGCACCGATAGAAGCAATCCGAGCCGTCCGCAGGTTATCATTGTTACGCCGGGGGCAGTGAATGGGCCCGGGGTGCTGTTCAGCATCCCCGTTCAAGTGCCGGCCGATGCGAAGCCCGGAACGATTCTGCCTGTGCAGATTGTTTACGCAGAGGCTTTGAACTCCAACAACGAGCCTATTGAGGTAATAGTCCAGCACGGCGGCGTGTTGGTGCAGGCTGTTGATCAGTTTATCCGCGTTGATCCGCGGGAGGTTCTGCCCGGAGAAGTGTTCCCGCTGAGTGTGAGCATCGGTGCAGGCGTGACCAACCTTGGTGGAGTTCGTGCCACGTTGAACCTGGGTGGATTGACAGCCGTTGGCGATGCCGTGATAGAGGGAACCCTGTTTGCAGGTGTGCCGAAAACCCTGATAGCCACAAGCCGGGTTGATGCCGGCCGTCCGCAGGTGATTTTGGTGAGCGCCGGCGCAGTGAGCGGCCCGGGCTTGGTGTTCACAATCCCTGTAAAGGTGCCCGACACGGCAGTGGCTGGCCAAGAGTTTCTGGTGCTGTTCGAGGGTCTGGAAGCAGTGGATATGAATAACCAGCTTATTCCACTGCTGGTGGCTCCAGATTCGGGACGCATCAGGGTTAAGGAACAGATTCCGGGCATTGTATCGGTTGTAAGCGTTACGGGAGTGAACCCGGGCGCAACGGTGAATCTGCAGATAGCCGCCAATGAACAAGTGAAGGATTTGGCCGCGGCGAGCTTCGCTCTGGATTTGGGCGGCCTTACGGCAACCGGCAATGCGACTCTGGAAGGCGGTATATTCGCTGGCATTCCAAATACACAGATCGGGACCGATTTGAGCGCGCCTGGTGCACCTCGCGTGGTGATAGTTAGCCCAAGTGCCGCTAATGGGCCCGGTACTGTGTTTACGATACCCGTAAAGGTGCCGGAGGGTGCTCTGCCCGGAACGCAGTTCCTGATTCGGTTGAGTATTATTGAAGCCATCAACTCTTTGAACCAGCCTCTCCCACTGCTTGCTCGTGATGGAACTGTAACGGTGGGTCTAATACCGCCGCCGCTACCCGGGCTGCTGATCATAAGGGATGCAAGTGGTGCTCCCGGGGCGACTATTCCGCTGACTGTGGATATTGAAAACCTCGTCAACGTAGGTGGAGCTAGGGTGAACTTGAACCTGGGCGGTCTTACAGCTGTAGGCGAGGCAACCAGCGCATTGTTCAGCGGTCCAAACGATATAGTTCGGACGGATTTGACAAACCCCGGTGCTCCTCAGGTGATCTTGCTTACCCCAGGCGGCAAGAATGCTCCTGCCACATTGTTCACCATTCCCGTGCAGATTCCGGCCACCGCTACCGAGGGCCAGAAGTTCACCGTTACGGCAACGGTTGAGTTCATCGACGTGGCGAACAACCCACTGGCTGTAAATGTACAGCCTGGTACGGTGACCGTGGTTGGAGCTCCTCCTGTAGGAGTAGTGAAGGTGCGAGACATGGAGGCAGACCCGGACAGCGT
>JBMFPP010000009.1:6968-17058 GCA_049969055.1 Armatimonadota bacterium
GAGCAGTGCACAGAAAGGCGCACTGCTGGGAGCGGATGACCAGATAAGCACGAACGTGGTAGGCAGCCAAGCCGATGTGATAGTGGTGGTTGCCAGGTCAGTGAGTGGGCCTGGGGAGCTGTTTGTCCTGCCTGTAAAGATACCCGAAGATGCGAAAGATGGAGAGGTATTCCCGATAAGGGTAGTGCGAGCGGAAGCGATAGATGCGAACAACCAGCCGATAGCGGATGTGAGGACGAAGGACGGGAAAGTAACGGCCAGGGTGGTGGCACCTCCTCCTGTAGGAGTAGTGAAGGTGCGAGACATGGAGGCAGACCCGGACAGCGTAGCGACTTTGGTTGTGGAAGCGGACAGCAATGTGAAGGGTGTAGGAGCTCTGAAGATGGTGTTGGACCTGGGTCCGCTGAGTGCAGCAGGGGATGCTGTGCTGGCTGGAAGCATCTTCGAGAAGATAGCAGACACGCAGATAGGGACAGACAGGACGAATGCGAACAGGCCGCAGGTGATAGTTGTATGTCCGCGGGTGGCGGATGGGCCTGGAGCATTGTTCAGCCTGCCGATAAGGGTACCGGCGGATCAGGCTGGGAAAGAAGTACTGGTGAGTGTAGCGGCGAGCGAGTTCATAGGAGCGAACAACGAAGCGCTGGTGGTAGAGGTACGAGGAGGAGTAGTGAAGGTAAGGCCTTTGGTGCCGCCTCCGGCGAAGGTAGCAGAGATAGAGGTAGGAGAGAAGGAGGGGGCGCCAGGGAGCACAGTTTTGGTGCCGGTGAACATAGGAGCGAACACGAAAGAGCTAGGCGCGGCGAGGGTGATAGTTGATGTAGGCAGGCTGCAGGCGAGCAGTGCACAGAAAGGCGCACTGCTGGGAGCGGATGACCAGATAAGCACGAACATAGTAGGCAGTCAGGCGGATGTAATAGTGGTGATTGCCCGGTCTGTAAGCGGACCCGGAGTGCTGATGACCCTGCCGTTGACCATACCTGCCGACGCCAAGGACGGGGAGCAGTTCCCTGTGAAGGTGGTGAGGGCAGAGTTCATAGATGTGGATAACCAGCCCATACCTGAAGTTAGGTGGAAAGACGGGTTGGTAACGGCAAGGTTGGCACCTCCGCCGGTGGGGGCGAATGTGGTGAGCTTGAGCGTGATACCGGTGAAGCCTGGGCCCGATCCATCTGGTCCGGTAGTAGTCAGGGTTGACAATGCGCGGAACATGGCGGCCCTCGATCTGACTGTGACCTACAAGGCGAGCCTTGGCAAGTTCGATCCGGCCAGTGTGAAGCTTGCCGAGATAGCCCTCGATCCGCAGGCGGTGGTCCGCGCCGAGGATACCGAGGTGGCCGGCAATTCTGAACTGCGCCAGCTCCGCATAGTGGTCGTACATCCAAGGACCTTCACCGAAGGTGGAAGCGGTGCGGTTGCTACCATTAACTTCATCGGCGCCGTCGACCTGAAACCGCTGGACAGCTCCCTGCTGACGCCGGTTAAGGTGACCATGGCCAACGCTCAGAATGTAGAGAGCGATATCACCTCAATGGCCAGGCCGGGCGGCTTGATAGCAGGTGCTCAGTGGACGTACGACATCCGGCCGATCATCGGTGTAACAGGTGTGGTTGGCTCTTCGGTGTCCACGCTTGGCAACACGGTTTACTTCGGTGATTCGCAGGGCCGTGTGTACGCGCTGAACGCTACTACGGGCGTGCCGGTCTTTGCCCAGCCGGCTGATCTCGGAGCGGACGCCGGGGCGATTGTGGGCAGGCCGACCGTGAAGACCGATGCTGTGTACGTGGTCACAAGCAACGGTCGAGTGGCGAAGATAGCGGCGGCTGGTGCTCCCGGAGCCGGGACAGTGCTGTGGAACGTGGCCGCACTGCCTGGCGGTCCAGCACCAAATGCGACTGCGGCCGTTCAGACAGATGCAACTGGCAAGTTGTTCGTGTTCGTGCCGGATGCTGGAGGCCGCGTCCACAAGCTGGATGCCCAAACCGGTGCCGAAGTGGCCGTGTCTCAAGACCTGACGCCGGGTACGGAGGTTGTCACCAGCCCGTCGGTGGGTCTGCTCGGGCTTGAGGCTCCGTTCAACTTCGATCTGTGGGTAGGCGCTGGCCGCAACATCTACAGGCTCAACGCCGACGACTTGACAACTCGCGGGACCGAGTTCCCAATCGCCGTGAGCGACGAGCTAATCTCGCCGCCGTTCGTGACGCCGCTTCTGACCAGGGAAGGCGCCGATCGGGGCGTTGTGTTCGCGAGCAAGGACGGCAAGGTGTACGTGCTGAGCGCCACCACGGGCAGATTCATCGGCAACAGCCCGTATGATGCGAAAGCACCAGTTACCGGTGCCACGTTCGTAACCGTGGACGCCAACGGTCTGCCGAACACCGTATACGTCCCTGCTCAGGACGGCTCGGTCCATGCGGTTGACCTGAAGACTGTGCAGGGAGCGCCGTTGGTGACCGGTCTGCAGGGCAATCTGAGCCAGGCCCTCATTGCCGGTGCGAAGAGTGCCACCGACGTGAGCTATGTGTACGCCCCGGCCGCTGTGGATAACAATACTGTTCTCCACATCGTAAGCGTGGGCGATCCAACCAAGCGGTACGCGGTGATTATACCCGGTAAGCCCAGCGCTCCGGCGATGTCCCGCGCCGCCGCGGCTGGTGAGGTGAGCGTCGTGGTGGTCACAACCGATACTGGTGCGGTGGTGGCGATCCCTCTGCAGTAGTTGCGTGGGTGGGACTGCGGTGAGTGCCGCAGTTCCGCCCCCTGTTTGAAAAGCTTTGCGCCCGGTTCCAAGAGTTGGTCCGGGCGCTTATTTTTCGATTTTTAATTGCTCCAAACTTGCTCGCTCTCTAGCTTCTCTCCTGCAGGCGGAACTGCCTTCACCGCAACTCTTTCCCGCTCATTGGGAGAAGGAACTAAGTGCTCCTTCTCCTATCGAAGAGCATGAGAAGGGCAAAGTGAGCAAGAGAACATCCAATCAATTTGCTTGTTGGCTGGATTGTTGGATAAAAGTTGGTTTAAACGGTTTACGGTTCGTGGTGCTCACGGCCGCTGGTTTCCGGATGGGGCGGCTGGTGAATGTGGAAGTGCTTGTGAATCTGGCCGCCGTGTTGGTGCGAGTGGACGTGTAGCAGGTTGGCTTCCTGAAGCAGATTTTGGTTCTCTAAAACCTCTCGTGTGGTTCCCTCGAACACAAGGCGGTGGTTCTCACCGATTACGTACACGAAGCTTGCAAGCTCTCGAATGATGGAAAGGTCGTGCGTTGCAGTGACAATAGTTTTGCCCTCGTCTCGGAGCTTCCAAACCAAGTCAATCAGCTCTCCTTGGCTTCTTGCGTCTAGACCAACGGTCGGTTCGTCCAACAGAAGGACCTCGGGCTCGAGGCACAGCACGCTAGCTAGAGCGACCTTGCGCTTCTCTCCTCCGCTCAGCCTATACGGCGGACGGTGGCGTATGTGGGCTATCCTGAGATCATTGATGGTTTTTTCTACGCGGTCGGCGGCTTCATCTTTCGGAAAGCCCAGTTGCAACAACCCGAACGAAATCTCTTCCTCTACGGTTGAGCAGAAAAGCTGAACATCTGGGTCTTGAAACACAAGTCCCACACTGCGTCGGAACATGAGCGCGAACTCCTGGTTGGCCAATGCATGGGGCGAGAGTACGCGTCCGAAAGCCGATATGGTTCCTTCAGAGGGGAAGATGAGGGCGTTGAGGAGCTTAAGGAGGGTGCTTTTGCCGCATCCGTTGGCCCCTATGAACGCAACGCAGTCTCCCGCTCTGATTTCGAGGGATATTTCAGTCAGAGCGGCGACTCCATCCGGATACTGGTATCCAACATTTTCAAGCGAGAAAACGGTTCTACTGCTCACCAGAGCCTCCAATCTAGCAGAACAGCGAATGCACCGACAGC
This sequence comes from Armatimonadota bacterium, assembly GCA_049969055.1. GTDB lineage: Bacteria > Armatimonadota > DTGP01 > DTGP01 > JBMFPP01 > JBMFPP01. The sequence continues at coordinate 10,876 of JBMFPP010000009.1, forward strand.
AATCAGCAGGGCAAAGCGCAGAACGTCCTGCGCTTTGGGTTTAGGAAGATCGGCTGAAAAGCCGGCCTCTCGGTATCCACGGGAGATACGGGCAAGGTGAACCTCGCGGCTTAGATGCGAAGCCTTAGCGACCAACGCGCCGATTATGCCTCCTAAGGCTGTTCGGTGCTGGGCAAACCGAGGTTTGCCTGCGGATCGGCTTTTCAGGGCGATCAGCATCTCTTCGGCAGTCTTCAGGAGCAGTACGAGGTATCGGTAGGTCATTGCTGTGGTTTCCACTATTACCTTGGGGACTCCGAGGCGGCGTAGGGATGCGAAAACCAAATCGCGTCTGGTGGTAGCGACTGCAAGCCAAGCCCACGTTACGCAGGCTGCCACTCTGAGTATCAGCAGGCATGCGGTTAGCAAGCCTTGACGGGTTACGAACAGAACGGGCACAGCCGTTGAGCCTGGATGCTCTGCGGGGCGCTGAAGCAGTATAAAAACCGGGTCTCCGGGTGTAATTACGTTTAAGGTTGCAGGGATTGAAAAAGCAACGGTGAACAAAATGGAAACCCCGGTTGAACGCAAAAGCACGGTAAGCGGATGCACTCCGGAAGCCATGCCGACCGCAATGCCTCCTGCTAACACCACCAAGACGGATGAGATGGATCGCGATGAAGCCGCGGCCAAAATAAGAACTGCGGCGGCCAGAAGCTTAAGCCGCGGCTCGATGTTTTGCAGAAAGCCGGGGTATGCCGCGGTGCGCTCCGAAGCCACGCTTTCGTGAACAGCGGAAACCACGGCCTGCAGGCTTCGCTCTTTTGTTGGGCGTGTTTTCCGACCCCGAGAAATTGCTGCTGAAAGCACAGCAGCGCAGGCGGATACCAAAAGGACGCCGATCAGCCCCGATATTACATATCCCGCATGAGCTCCCAACCCGGGTATCTCGTATTCGGGAATGGGAGCCCTCCACAGTTCGGAGAACCGCACTATGCCGGCCGGTACAAAGCCTAGGGCTTTTTGAAGCTCTTCTTTTCCCCATTCTCCCCAGGCAGAGCCGGTGGCGATCAATCCCAGCGGTGTGGCGAGAACAAACACGGCGAAAGCCAGCCAAAGCTTCCATGGGGGGCGTTTGTGAGAATCCCATTCTGTGTGCGTTAGCAGTTCGGGCTGTGCTGATGCTATAAACCGAAGTGCAAGCGCAGTGGTTACCGCCTCGGCCGGTCCCGCAATAAGCAGGTGGCCGAGCACCATACCCGGGATTGCTATCGAAAGCGGGTAAGGACAGTACAGCGGCCTACCGTCCGGGGTGCGGAAAAGAAGCGGCTGGATGCCGAACTCCACGGCGGTAACAAAAGCAGATACGTTCAGGCTTACGTAGCCGGCCGCCGCGGCGGCCCAGAGGCGCCTCCGTAGGGAGGCGTTGTCGGCTGAAAGCAGGCGGTATACTGCAACAGCGGTAAGCGGCATAACAACCGCCATATTGAAGCAGTTTGCTCCAATGGCTGTAATTCCGCCGTCACCGAAGAAGAGCGCTTGGACAATCAGTGTAATTGAAACACCAATTACCGCCGGCCAAAAGCCGAGGACGAGCGCGATGAGGGTTGCGCCAACCGGATGCCCTGTGGTGCCGCCGAAAAGCGGTACAGCAAACATCTGCGCCACAAACGCAAATGCGGAGAACAAAGCCAATGTGGGCACCATTTGGGTGGAAAGCACGGATCGCACCTTCCTGAGTGCCACCACCCAGAATGGGGTTACCGCGGCGTACATCACCGCGCAGGTAGATGGGCTGAGGTAACCGTCTGGTATGTGCAATTCGGATACTCCTGGCTGTCGAAGATTGAGCTGGTAACGAATTGATGGACAAGCGAAGATCGCCTGGACAGCTTGTTTAACGCCGGGTTGTTTGCGCGTACGCGGACAGCGAGTGGTTTGTCGGTAAAAGTATAGCTTTCACAGCGGCCATTTTTCAAGCATACTCTGGCTTGGTTTGTTCTCCCACAAGTTGCAGAACTCGGCCTCTTGGCAGATTCCCGCAAAGCGCTTGAGGCCGGCTGAGAGGCGGTGCGGCTCGGCGGTTGCAAGGAATCTGTGGATGGGTCTGCCGGAGCTTCGCATGTTCAGGGAGCTTAGTGTGCAGAGGAGCTGACGAACCGTGCCTTCGGCGGGATCAACAAAGGTGACATTTGGAGCCGCTTTTTGAAGGACCGGAAGCAGTAGGGGATAGTGAGTGCACCCCAAGATGATGGTGCGGCACCCGGCGTTTATCAGCGGTGCGAGGTATCGGCGTGCTGCACTTTCCGCTTGGGGAGAATCTTCCAGACCTGCTTCTACCAGCGGAACGAACTCCGGGCAAGCCGATTGAATTACTTCGATTTTGGGGTTAATGCGGGCAATAGCCTTGGGATACGCACCGGTGGCCACAGTTCCCTCTGTGGCGATAACCCCCAGCGGTCCTTCGGTCCAAATCGATACGGCCGCTTGGGCGCCAGATTCTAGAACACCCAGGACTGGAACACCCAAGCTTTCTCTGGCTTCGTCAACTGCAAGGGCGGATGACATATTGCATGCCGCAACAACGGCCTTGGCTCCCTGGTTTACTAAGAACTGCATGATGGTGAGTGCGAACTGGCGGACTTCCTCGGCCGGCCTGGAGCCGTAGGGAACGTGGGCGGTGTCTGCCAGATACAAAATGCTTTCCTGCGGAAGGATGCGGCGGATTTGCCGAACAACCGTAAGCCCTCCCAGTCCAGAGTCGAACACTCCCACCGGCGCGCTTGGTTCGATCACTGCTCTCCCCTTGCCGGTGGGGCGGTTACGATTGAGTAGTCCGGCTCCAAAAGTTCGTTGACAGCGATGTGGCCACCGAGAGTTTCCACAGGCTGACCCTCCAGCAGAATGCGCACTCGTTTGATATCTGGGAATTCAGCGAGCGTGTTCACGATGGAGTACACCATTATCTGTTCTGCGCGCGATCCACCGGAGAATTCGGTTTGCAGTTCTTTGGAAAGGTTTGCGGTTGCCGTTCCGTCCGGTGAAACGGAGAGGCCCAACAGTCGGACGCCTTGCGGTACAGGGCGGAACAGTTCTTGCGAATCGCTTTGGTATCGAAGGAGGGCTTTGAGGGCGCTGTAAGGGGTGTGGTGCGCTACATGAACGGAGATGGGAACCAGCTGAATGTCGGTTGCGGTGTTGTGGCCCACGTATATCACCGCGGTTGCTTCCTTGGGTTGACGGTGCGTGGAATTAGGTTTGTTGATACTTGGAATCGGCTTTTCGTGGTTTGCAGACTGGGAGCTTTGTTCTGGGGTAATCTTAGGCGGAGAGTAGAGCGTTATCCCCAAAACCAATGTACCGGCCCCCAAAGCTGTTAATAAGATTAAGGTAGAGATTTTGCTCTTTAACATATCTGCGGCTCCTACTCTTGTTGGCCTTCAACGTATAAACGCAGGCCGTTGAGAATTCCTTCCGCCACCCTCTGTCGGAATTGTGGATCAGCCAGAAGTTTTTCGTCTTCCGGGTTATTTATGTACGCCACCTCAACCAATACGGCTGGCATTTCCGCGCCCCGCAGAGCTGCAAAACCAGACCGCGGAAAGCGAATACTGTCGCTGCGGATGCCCCTGTTTTTGGTTCCGGCTGTTTCGGTAACGCCGCGTTGGATGCAGGCGGCAAGGCTTCTAGAAGTTGGCTGCTGCATGTGGTAGTAGGTTTCGGTGCCGCGGAGGCGGTTGGTGGCCGGATTAGAGTTGCAGTGAATGCTTATAAAAACGGCGGCGCCCAATTTGTTGGCTATAGCTGGTCGGGCTCCCGGGCCGATTGTTACATCGCTACTGCGGGTTAGGACTGCGTTTACCCCGGCTTGCGTGAGAAGGTTGTAAAGCCTAAGGGCTATGTCGAGATTTACGTCTTTCTCCAGAAGGCCGCTTGGGCCTACGGCACCCTTATGGCTGCCGCCGTGCCCGGGGTCTATCACGATTGTTAATCCTTGGAGCTGTCTTTGAAGCCACGGCGGCCTAACGATAGCTTGCGTGGTGGATGGGGGCGGTTGCAGGGATTCTGCACCGGGCACATCTGAGGCCGTGACTTCAACGGCGACTTGCGGCGGGTAAGACAGGAGTTGTGTGCTGAACTTTACGGGTTTATTCACGTCTAGCACAACACGCGCTGAGCCTTGGAACATGCCCGTTCGGATGCGCGAGGCTAACTGCTGTCCTTCTTGGTGTGAGGGCTCGCTCAAGCCATCTGCTTCAGCGGCGATAGGTATCGTTTGCTCGGAAACCGTGGCTCCGGGCAGGTCAACCACAACGCGAAGCCTGTTTGGATCGGTATCAAGGTAAAAAACGCGGGGTCTAACAGCCCCTGTAAGGCCGATGAGCAGAAGACCGGAGTTTTGGTCTTTCGGCTCGTATCTCAGCGAAGACACGGTTGGACGTTCGGCAACAGCAGGTTGTGTGCTTACTATTGGTTTGGACGGGGTCTCTTGGTTTGCTTCTAAAGGGGTTGGATAGTTGGGCTGAGGTCTCTGGATATTGGGCCCGCCCGAGCGGGAAGTTTGCTGTGGTCTGGATTGGATCTGCACCTGAGGTGACGGTGAGGTGTAACCGGACTCCACGCGGCCCGGGACAACCACGATCTGTTTAGTGGGTGGAAGGCCAAAGACCTCCGGCCTGTGGTTTCCATTTAAGAACAGCCGAAGCCGCAGTTCTCCGTTTGCGCCGGGATCGGCCTTAACGCTTTCGAGCCACGGAGTGCGGATCGATTGGAGGTCCATCCCATGAGGCGCTTGGCATTTGTCTATGGTGATGACCAGCTGATCTGGGTAGCGATATCGGTGTACTGTGTAAGAAACTGGTGATGAAAAGCGTATGGTTAGTTCACCGGACTGAAGGTTGATAGACGTGACTGCTGCGGATGCCCAGGCCCAGGAGCACCTAGCGAGGGAGAGTAAGGATACACCTATCAACAGAACAGCGCGCACTAGTTGACCCTTTCTTGAAGCAGACTCGCAGTTCGAGTGAACAAAGACTACTGTGCGAAAACTTCCTACCAGGGGATTGGACAGACAAGAGATATTTTAGTAACCAAGACGCTTTGGCAAACCAACAGCAATGTTGGACATCAAAGCATCTTGCGAACGGTAGCTAATTGAATGCCAAAACTTCTTTTGGAAAACCGACAAGCTCTTGGGAAAATAAAATGGTGGAGGCGCCGGGAGTTGAACCCGGGTCCAGAGAGAATCCGACACAGGCTTCTACAGGCTTATCCCGTCTTTTGCTCTCGCACCGACGCCCCCGACGGGCAGGGTTCGGCAGTGCCAGCCTGTTTAGTATTCAGCACATCCCTACAGGCATTGGGATATGCAATAGCCGGTTTGTCCACGCCCGACACCGACGCCCCCGGCAGGGTTCGGGCGGACGCGCTGCCGCTAATTAGGCAGCGAGAGCGTACTGTGTGTTGGCGTTTTTTGTTTTGCCGCTTTTTTACGAGGCCAACGGCACCTCGGCCTGCAACCTATGCCTTCTTACTCTCCGTCGAGACCCATCGCCCCCAACACTGGAACGCCGTTTTCGACGGCGTTTTTATTATACCACGACCCCCTTTGCTGTCAAACCTTTGGACCTCGGTATTTACGCTTTGAACGTTACTCGCGCCCGGACAGCGCTCGCTCTAGTTCGCGCCTGGCTTCCCTCTCGGCGATGGCGCGCCGCTTGTCGTACTGGCGTTTGCCGCGTGCCAGTCCAAGCTCGATTTTGACCCTACCTCTTTTGAAGTAAACAGAGAGCGGTATCAATGTGTAGCCCCTCTGTTCCAGCTTGCCGCGGAGGCGGTCTATTTCTTTTCGGTGGAGAAGCAGTTTTCTGGGTCGGTTCGGCTCTGGGTTGAAGCGGTGAGCTTGTGGATACGGACTGATGTGCATATTGTAAAGCCAAGCTTCGCCGTCTTTAATTTCGGCATAGGAGTCTTGGAGGCTCAACCGCCCATCACGAATCGATTTCACCTCCATGCCAACCAGGGCGATGCCGGCCTCGTATGTTTCATCGATGAAGTAATCGTGTCGGGCACGGCGATTGGCCGCGACAACCCTAATTTCTTCGCCGTTTTGGGACTTCTTCTCCTTCTTCATTTTCGGCATTTTTATTAGGTTTCACCAGCGGTTTCCATTCGGTTCCAGGGCTATGTCCAGCACTTCCTCCA
>JBMFPP010000010.1:0-11979 GCA_049969055.1 Armatimonadota bacterium
CTGACAGCGGCCGCCGCGGCAGGTTTATTCTGTGCGGCAGTGTTTAGATCTGCTTTGGGGTGTGGTTCTGTGCTGGCGATGGGTGAAGCTTGGGGAAGCCGCACTGGAACTTTTAGGTGCATTCCGCGGTACAGCTTGTTTGGATCTTTAATGTTGTTCAGCCTTATCAGCTCGGCGGTTGAGGTGCCGTATCTTTTCGCTATGCTGTAGAGGCCGTCGCCGGCCTTGGTGACATAGATGATGTATTTTTGCTCCGCCGATGCTTCACGAAGCAGGGCCAGAGATCCCAAGATTAAGCATATAAAAATCCTCTTCACTGCCTGCCGTCCCCCTTTCTCAGCCCGGAGAGATTTAGGATAAGCTTCTCACCCTGTCTGTCGGGCTTAAAATTTCGGTGATGCGAACGCCGAAGTTTTCATCTATCACCACGACCTCACCGTGGGCCACAAGTTTTCCGTTTACAAGAACATCCACAGTTCTCCGGCGAGCTTATCCAGCTCTATAACCGCCCCGGGTCCCAGTTGGAGTATTTCCGATATCGGTCTGCGCGTCCGGCCAAGTTCTACAGTAACCTCGAGGTTTACATCCAATATCAAATCGATGGGGTTGGTGGTAGTGGTTTGCTGGGCCTCGGGAAATGGGGTAAACTTCACCTGCCGTACTGTGGGTATGTGGGGGGGTTCCGGCTCGTCGGCAACCATGGAATCTGCTGGAGGCTGGGTTTGCGCCTGAGCGCTCGGAATATCCGCCGGCTCCTCCGCTGGAGGCTGGTTGGCAGCATCCTGCTGTTCAACTTGCGGCTGGGGCTCGGTGGTTGGAGCTTCGCCGCCTCCCGCAAGCAGTCTGTCGATGTCTTCTTGAGACAGTCCGCCGTTGCTCACTATGGCACCTCGCTTTCCAAGAGAGGGCTAACAATCTTTGTAATCCTCACCCCGCGCCTGTTGGCGATAATGCCCGGCTGGGCGTAGAAGCGCGGCCTTGAGTCGATCCAGATCTGTATGTCTTCGCCAGCCCGGCTGTCTAATACGATGAAATCTCCCTCCTGAAGCTTCATCAAATCTCCAATCCGCAGGTGCGCCCGGCCGAGAACGGCTATGCACTCCAGTTCGGCCTTGGAAAGAGCACTTTTCACCCGCAACAGCATCTCTTCGTTTGGTTCCTGCTTCTGCCTGGAAAAGTACTCTTGAACGCTGAGCTTGGCCAGTATCGGCTCGAGTGTGACGATCGGCACGCACAGGCTGATAGTGCCCACGGTGGTGCCTATGCGGGCTTCAAGCGTAACCAGCATCACCATGTCACTGCGCAGGGCTATTTGGGTGAAAAGCGTATTACTGCTTATGCTCTCCAGCTTGGGCGTAATCTGTATGAGGCTGGACCAAGCTTCGGCGTAGCTGTTGAGGCAGTGCTCTACCACCCGCACAATAAGAATCTGCTCGATGTCGGTTAGTTCTCTTGCCTGCTTGATCAGCGTGCCGGTGCCGCCCATCAGCCGATCGATTATGGAAAATGCCACATCGAGGTTTATCTCAATTACTGCGTTGCCAACGAGTGGCTCCATCGAAAAGGTGCATATAACGGTGGTATGCGGTATGGATTTCAGGAACTCATCGTAGGTTACCTGATCAACAGAGATAAGATCGGCTTGGAAAGGGCACCGGAGGTATGTTGACAGCGTGGTGCTCAGCATTCTCGCGAAGGTGCTGTGTATCATCTGCAAAGTGCGAATTTGCTCTTTGGAAAACTTGTCCGGTCGGGTGAAGTCGTACTGCTTCACCTCCTTAAGCTTTCTGCCGAAACTTCCGGTTTCGGCTTCGGAGGAGGCAAAAGCGCTGAGCAGTGCGTTGATCTCGTCTTGTGATAATATCTCCGACATAACCGGCACCCTGTGTTTGGAATTTATTGGATGGCAAATTCTGTAAAGTAAATCTCTTTCACCAGCTCTTCGTCGAGCTGTTTGTTAATGGCTTCAATAAGCTCTTTTCTAAGCGCTTCTTTGCCCTCGTTTGTAAAAAGCTGGTTCATGGTGTGGCGGCTGGCCGTTGTTATTACGGAGTCCTTCACTTTGTGGAGCTCATGCTCGACTTTGGTTTTGTCTTCGGCGCTGTCTATTTCCAGAACGATGGAGAGCTTAAGGTACCGAATTTCTCCGGGGTCGTTGAGGTTGATGATCAGCCCCTCAATTGGGACTGTAACGGCCGGCTCTCCGTGGTTTTTCTTAGCTTTTTTGTGAGTCTCTTCACCTGATACTTGAGATCCAGAAGACTTCTTAGCGACAAACGCTCCGGTTGTTGCCGCCACAACTGTTAGCAGAAGCACAACAGCTATCATAGCGAAAGGAGGCTTACCTCGGCTTTCTGCACTCATTGCTTGGTCCTTTCGTAAAGCAGAAGCACTATGTCAACCCTGCGGTTCAATGCGCGGTGTTCTTCGGTATCGTTCGGGGCTATAGGACGGCTGTCGGCGTAGCCGGCGGCGGAAAGGCGCTTGGGATTTAGGTGGCGTTTTTCGATCAGATACCGCACAACGTTGGTAGCTCTGGCTGTGGAGAGTTCCCAGTTAGATGGATAGCGTCCGCTTATAGGCAAATTGCATGTATGGCCCTCAACGCGGATTGGGTGCTCGGTTTTCCAAAGGATATCGATAAGCCCATCGAGTATCGGGATCATCTCTTTTTTCAACTCGGCACTGCCTCGGTCGAAGAGGACTCCGTCGGTTACGAGGCTGACTACCAACCCACGCTCGTCGATGTGGACGCGCACCGCCCTTGACATTCCTCGCTGGCGAATCAAGTTTGTTAGCTTCTCCACGGTTTGCTCCGCTTCGCTTTTTCCTTTCCCCTTGCCGTTTGCTGTACTGTGCGGTAGCAGTCCGTCGGCGTCGGGCAGTATTGATGTGCCGGCGTTTGGGAGGTTGCCGCCGAATCCGGATCTAACCGACAGGGCAAGCTGTCTGAACTTGGCCGCGTTCATGACGGACATGGAGTACAGCATGATGAAAAACGCCACCAGCAGGGTGATCATGTCCGCATAAGTAAGCAGCCACCTTTCGATGTTACCGTGGCCTCCTTCGTGCCCGTGGGCCTTCTTACGCTTCATTCCACCAAAGCCTCCTGGGGCTGAGCCGCGGTGCTTACCACGGTTCTTTCTTTGGGCGGTAGGTAGCTGATTATCTTAGATTCAACCACTCTGGGGTTGTCGCCCGCTTGTATTGAGAGGATACCCTCGAGCATCAATGTGTACAGAGCCACTTCCTCTTGGCTTCGGACCTTCAATTTGTTGGCTATGGGAAGGTAGAGAAGGTTTGCAAGCGACACCCCGTAAAGTGTTGCGATGAAAGCATTGGCGATGGCCGGTCCCATTTTGCCCGGGTCGCTTAAGTTTGAGAGCATATGCACAAGACCGGCCACTGTGCCTATAACTCCAAGCGTTGGCGAGTACCCGCCCATCGACATGAAGATGCTTTCTCCCGCCTTGTGGCGCTCTTGGAGGGCGGCTATTTCGTTTTCCAATGTTTCGCGCACCGCCTCCGGCGGCAGGCCGTCCACCACCAGCTGGATGCCGGTGCTGAGAAAGCGGTTTTCCAGGGTGCGGGTTTCTTGCTCCAGCACTAAGATGCCTTCGCGTCTGGCTTTGCGGGCTAGGTTGATTATGGTGTTTACGGTGCCAGCCATATCCACAGGTTCAGCGAACAGGGCTTTTTTCACCAAGAGAGGGATCCTCTTGAGCTGTTCCAACGGGTAGCTAAAAATCGTGGCCCCCATTGTGCCGCCGATTACAAGCACCGCCGCTGGAATGTTCAGCAGTGCTGTTATGTGAGTGCCCTCCATTAAAACGGAGCCGAGAAAAGCTCCCCAAGCCAAGAAAAGACCAATAACCGTGGCTAGATCCATCTAGCTCAAACCTCTTCCGACGAGTCATGATCCTTGTGGCATGGGCAACAACAGCCGCTTATAAGCTTCCGATAGCGCACCACCGCGTCGACCACCTGCTCTACGGATTCGCTTACCATTATGCGCCTGTCGGTGGTTAAAACCAGCAGAGTATCTGGTATTGTTTCAATGTGCTCGATAAGCTCTGCGTTAACCACTATCCGCTCGCCGTTGATTTTGGTGAGGTTTATCATTTAAAGCACCTTCTTTTTCTGCCGGTGGCGACGGGAACCGTTCAGCATCAGCGTTTAATCTGCATCAGCTCCTGAAGCACCTCATCGGATGTGGTTATTATTCTGGCGCTTGCTTGAAACGCCCTCTGGGCGATAATCATCCGCGTAAACTCTTCGGCCATATCAACGTTGGAAGCTTCCAGCGCACCGCCGATGAGTCTGGAACCCACTGCGGAGGCATCGCGCATTTGAAGGGGACCGGAGTTCGGTGCAACAGCCCACATGTTTTGTCCAACACTGCGCAGACCGCTTGGGTTTGGCACGTAGCCAACAGCCAGTTTGCCAACCGCGCGCGATAGGCCGTTTCCGAAGAGGCCTATGATGGTTCCATCGCCGTCAACCTTGAAGCTGAGCATGGGCGCTGGCGGCAAACCGTCCTGCGACTCCAAAGCAACGTCTGTATCGGCGGCCAGCTGGGTCAGCATGGAGAGGTCCAGCTCCACCGTTTGCTGGGCCGCACCAGAAGCAGTTGGCGGCGAAAGCTGTATGGTTCCGGAGGCACCAGATATCGGCTTTCCGTTGGGACCGAATTCGATGGTGCCGCTTCCCGCGGGTGCGTCCGCTCCGGGTTCGCGCGCCTCCCAAGTCCATGCGCCGCCTTCCTGGCGGGTGAAAGTGATCTCCATGTCGCGCCCTGTGCCAAGGCTATCGTACACACGGAAGCGCGATGATGTTTTGACTCCAGGGGTTGAGGCGGCGGACAAGTTTCCCGAAAGTCGAACTTTTGAGGTGGCTTTTGCCATCAATTCACTGCCGATGGGGATTTTGATACCTGAGGATGGGGGGGAACCGGTGCCTGGTGTACCTTCTGTTTGCCATCCAACCACCCTTAACCCAGTGCTGGAGGACACCAAGTAGCCTTCCGAGTCCAGCGCGAAAGAGCCGTCTCTGGTGAGGAACTGCTTGTTGCCGTCTGAAAGTATGAAGAACCCTGTACCGTCGATGGCTACGTCGGCATCTCTACCGGTGTTTTGGATGGTGCCCTGCGAGTAATCAACCTTCAGAGCCGCCACTTGAACACCGGAACCTATCTGTTTTGGATTTACTCCTCCGCGGCTTCCGGACGGCGGACGTCCATAGTCGATGGTTCTGCTGAGTATATCGCTGAAGGAAACCTTGGTGGCTTTAAAGCCGCTGGTGTTGATGTTGGCAAGGTTGTTGCCGGTAACATCAAGCTCGGTTTGGTGAGAACGCAGTCCGGATACTCCGCTGTACAGCGAGGAAATCACCCCTAAAGTACCTCCGTTAGTGCTGTGCCATCCCGTCGTGCTGATAACTGCCCGAGGTTTGTTTCCCCAGGCATCCGAGGAGGAAAAACAGCAATTCGCGTGCCCGCGCTGGTTTTTGCTTGACCCTCGGGTGGTGGTGCGTTAGAATAGCGTCGGGATCCGCCGGAGAGGGCAGAGTTGTTATGCTCGGCGCCGGCGGTTTTGAGGAGACTTCGAACGGTTTATTTGCTCTCGAGTATGGAGCGAGCGAGGGGCGAGGAAAGGAAGAAAAGCATCCTCGTTGTTGAGGATGAGCCGGGTATGCGCAGTATCCTGAGCGACTTGGCCGAGGGGCTTGGATGCGAAGTTGCGGCTGTTGAAGACGGCGAGCAGGCTGTGGCTAAGTCGGACAGTAAGTTCGATGTGATACTGCTGGACCTGAGCCTTCCGAAGTTAGGCGGCATAGAGGTTCTGCGCCACTATCGGGTTGCTTCTCCGGATACCCGGGTGATAGTACTTACGGCGTATGCCTCGATGCAGACTGCCGTCGAGGCGATGAGGCTTGGTGCGTACGATTACATCACCAAGCCGTTTGATGTTGCGCGCGTGGAAGAGACTATTATGGGAGCCTTGCAGGGCGCCGGTCTTTTGGCCGAAAATCGATACCTCCGGGAGGAGCTCAAGCGCCGATATAACTTCGAGAACATCATTGGGGCTAATGTGGAGGTGCAGAAGGCCTATCTTACGGCCGCGCGTGTTGCGAAAACCGACGCCTCGGTTCTGATTTTGGGTGAGACCGGTACAGGCAAAGAGTACCTTGCTAAAACAATACATTACCAAAGCCCCCGCTATGAGGGTCCTTTTGTGGCGGTGCACTGCGGCGCACTGCCGGAAACGCTTTTGGAGAGCGAGCTTTTCGGGCATGAAAAGGGGGCTTTTACCAACGCCTACACCAGGCATATAGGGCGGTTCGAGCGTGCGTGCCGCGGGACGCTGTTCCTGGATGAGGTGGGTGATATTTCCCTATCCACGCAGGTAAAACTGCTCAGGGTTCTCCAGGAGCGCGAGTTCGAGCGGTTGGGGGGTACGGAGACCATTCGCGCGGATGTGCGTGTGATAGCCGCTACACACCAGGACCTGCGGCAGGCCATAAAAGAAGGCAGATTTCGTGAGGATCTGTTCTACAGACTGAATGTGGTAACCATTTGGCTTCCGCCTCTGAGAGAGCGCCCCGAGGATATACCGCTGTTTGCCAACCACTTCTTGCAGAGGTTCAGCGAGTCGTACGGCAGTAAGGTGACCAAAATATCCCCAGAGGCTATGGAAATACTCCTCAGCCACCAGTGGCCGGGCAACTTAAGAGAGCTTCAGAACTGTATAGAGAGGGCGGTTATACTGGCGGACGGCGATACCATCACTCCGGATTTACTGCATTTGGAGAAAGCGCCGGTGAGTCCGCCGGAGTCGGTGCGGCGGGGGCTGAAATCTTTGAGGGATGTTGAAAAAGAGCACATCAAGTTTGTGCTTGAAGAAACCGGATTTAACCAATCAAAAGCGGCAAGAATACTTGGCATAGATAGGAAGACGCTGAGGTCCAAAATAAGGGAATACGGGCTTGGTCCAGGAATTGCAGGAGATGAAGCTTCGGATTCGGAGAATTAAGGCCGTGAGAACGCTCTGCCGTTCGGCAGGGCGGGCAGGCTGAACGGTGTGGTTGTGGCTATGCCAGAATACAGCGAGCGAGACGAAGCTAAACTTGAGGGTGCAAGGCGCAGTGTGCGTTGGCTTGCGCATGAATTGAACAATGCGTTGGGAACTATCTCCGGGTGTGCACAGCTTATAGATCGGTTATTGAGTCAGCCGGATCCATCGGTGGGGATTGAAAAGTCGAAGGGCTATGCTAAGTCGATTCACGCTGAGGCTACCCGCTGTTCGCAGTTGCTTATGGACGTGGTGTTGGCGGTTCAGGAAATCGATCTGCACCCAACCAACAGCGATATACATAGCATATTGGATGCGGCGCTTGCCAAAGCCCTCCCTGATGATTGCTCCGGAATAACCGTTTATAGAACTTACGACAAATCTGTGCCCCAGGTGCCGGTTGACCAAGCTGTGATTGAGCAGGCATTTTACAGTATTTTCCTCAACGCGGTGCAGGCAATGCCAACCGGGGGAGATTTGCGGTTGGACACATGCTATGTGGCGGGGCCGGATTCGGGCGGAGTCGTGAAAATATACGTTACCGATACCGGCTCTGGGGTTTCCGAAAGCGCCGTGGGCCATGTATTCACCCCATTTTTCTCTACCAAAAACCGCTCGAGGGGGTTGGGGTTGAGCTTGGCGGCTTCGGCAATTCGCAGGCACGGCGGCGAAATCAAACTTCACAGCGTTGAAGGACGCGGGACAACGGTGGAGATAACGCTTCTAACAAGGCCTTCGGAGCTGTGGTAATGACAAGGGCATTGGTTGTAGATGACGATCCTGTTTTCGCTCGCGTTGTAAGCGATCTTCTTTCGATGACCGGCTACGAGACGGTGACGGCGCACAGCGCAGGAGAGGCTTTGTCGTTGTCGCGGAGTAGGGCTTACGATGTGGCAGTGGTAGATATAGCGCTTCCGGGGCCCATCGACGGTGTGGATGTGGTGCAGGAGTTGAAGGAGCTCAACAAAGCCAGGGCCTTGATACTGATAACCGGCTGTGCATCGGAGGATAGGGTAAGAGAGGGGATTCGAGCAGGAGCCTATACCTGCATCTACAAACCGTGCGATCTAGATGCTCTTTTGGCCGTGGTGAACAGAGCTTTGGACGAACAGCCTTCCGAATCTGACTGCCAGGACTCTTCCAAGCGTTAAGGAGAGCGGCAGTGCTCAAAATTGCCGGCGTACCGTCGCAACAGCCAAATCTGCTGTTTGCTCCACTGCCTCAGCAGATAGTGGCCAGCCGGCTGTTGGAGATGCCGGTTGACCAGTTGGAGCAGTATCTCCGCACCGAGGTCTCGCTTAATCCAGCCCTTGAACTTCCAGATGATCAATGCTGTCCGCTGTGCGGTGCCGTGCTGGATGGAAATCGATGTCCTTTGTGCAGTGTGTACATGGCGGACTCCCGCGAGAACTTAATGTGGATTTTCGCATCGGGCACCCACGACTGGGATAATGACGAGTACGAGTATGAAATGGATCCGATCAACCGGGTGGCCGATTTTTGGGATTTCAAGCAGGACTTAAAGGTTCAACTCGCCGCGGCTGCCGATGGAATTGCTTTTCAGGTTGGTAGTTACATAATCGAAAGTCTCTCCGAAGACGGCTATCTGCTGGAGCCGCTGATCGATATAGCCGATCGGTTTCACATGAGCGTTCCTCAGGTGGAGGAGGTCCTTCGGCTGGTGCAGAGCCTCGATCCGCCCGGAGTAGGTGCTCGGGATCTCAGAGAGTGTTTGCTTCTGCAGTTGGACCGAATTAGCAGTTCCAGCGAGGTTGTAAAAACCGCAAAAAAGGTGGTTGAAACCTGCTGGAAACAGCTTGTGGGTAACCGCATCGACCGCATAGCTAGAAGCTTGGGGATTTCCGCCGACGAAGTCCGCGAAGCAATCGATTTTCTGCGCAAAAATTTATCTCCGTATCCGGCGCGGGTTTACCGCAGTGATTGGGAGCATTTGGCACCAAAGAAGATGGCAGTCCTTAGGCCGGATGTGGTTATATTTGTGGGCCCCAGCGGTTTGGAGGCAAGGATTGTTGAAAGCGCCGTGAGTCGGATTCGGGTAAGCCGCTCTTTCGAGCTTTACAAGGCAAGGTCCAGGCGCGGCAAGCGGGATTCAGAGCAGGATGAGATCGATTCGGTCAGAGAGCACTTGAGTCAAGCTCGGGCGCTTATTGACGCGGTAGCCCGCCGCCGCGAAACGCTTTTGAAAATAACCAACGCTTTAATTCGCATTCAAGAGGGTTTTCTTTTGGAGGGGCCGTCTCGACTGAAACCGCTTACCAAAAAACAGCTGGCGAGAGAGATGGGGCTTCACGAGTCGGTTGTGTGTAGAGCTACGTTGGGCAAGCATGCCTGCATTCCCAACGGCGAAATTATATCGTTTGACAGCTTCTTCGATCCGAGTTTGGCCGCCAAAGAAGCATTGAGGCGGATAATCGCCAGCGAGCCTCCATCCAGCCCACTGAGCGATTCCGCCATTGCAGAGGTATTAAAGCAGTTGGGATTCAACCTGGCGCGCCGAACTGTGGCGAAGTATAGAGAAAGCATGGGTTTGCTCCCTGCGGAGCTTCGCAAACGCTAAACCGCAAAGGTTTACCTTTGTTGAGCTACCGAAAGGCCTCGCTGTCCGTCGCCTCCTGTGGTTGGCGCTTGGTCTTGCTTAGCCACTTCCGCCAATGCAATGTTGATTTCCACTTTGCCGAACTGCGTTATAAGCGGAACGACGAGGGCCGGGACCGGAGTGGATATTTCGACGTTCATTCCGCGGATGACGCTTGGCGGCGTGATCACGCAGTTGAAGCCCTTTTCGGAGAGGTACATGATGGCATTCCCGGTTATCATATTTCCAAGTTCCGCAATGGCGCTGGTGGCCAGCTCGTCGAAGGTCATAACCGGCTCTTGAAGCATTGCGGTGGCTATCTTCTCGGCCGTAACCAGCGACATGCCGTAAAGCACCTGCCCGCGCACATCTCCGGTAACGCCCGCCACAATGGTTACTTGCTGTGTTGTAAATTTTAGGTGCCGCATTGAAAGCTGTCCTCGCTCGGGGCGGCCTACGGATACCGATTCCATAACCGAGATCCCCGCCCGCACGAAAGGCTCTACGAACTCAACCCGCACTTTTTCCTCCTTGCCCTAATTTGCTCGAAAGTTTAAGATCCTATGGCCTTCGCTAGTCCGTTTATCACTCGGTCCGGCTGAAAAGGTTTGACTATATAATCCTTTGCTCCAGCTTTAAGGGCTTCCAAAACCATGGATTCTTGGCCGAGCGCTGTGCACATGATTACCACGGCGTTCGGATCAATAGCTTTGATTTGCTGGAGCGCTTCCAGGCCGTCCATTACAGGCATGGTGATATCCAAGAAAACTGCATCCGGCTTTAGACTTTTGTATTGTTCAACCCCGGCTTGGCCGTTGTCGGCCTCTCCGGCCACCTGGTAGCCTGCTTCGGAGA
The DNA here is from genome assembly GCA_049969055.1 of Armatimonadota bacterium. Lineage (GTDB taxonomy): Bacteria > Armatimonadota > DTGP01 > DTGP01 > JBMFPP01 > JBMFPP01. Next base: position 10,522 of record JBMFPP010000010.1, read on the forward strand.
TTATACGCTTCAGTGTATGTCTGATGAACATGGCGTCGTCCACTATGAGAACCCTTTTACTCACAAGCAACCCTCCGCTGTGTTTGTTTTGCTTGTTTTGCTTTTCCGCAGAGTTAGCAGAAGCAAGCGGTCTTCGCGGGAGCTCAGACGATAGCTTTTATTGTGTCTATCGGGAATTCTGCGTTTCCGGACACTACGAAGATGCCGGCAGGGCTTACTCTTATACCGCTGACCGCTACCGATTTGGTCTCTCCATCCTGCGGTGAGATTTGAACGGTTTTCCCTATGAGGCTGGATGCCATGAGTATGCGAACATAGTTGGCCAAATCCGCCAGCTGTTTCCCCACATCCTGAAGCCTTTGGAGCGTTTGGAACTGGGCCGTCTGCGCGAGAAACTCGGGCGAGGTCATCGGTTGAAGGGGATCTTGGTACCTCAGCTGTGTTGTGAAGAGCTTAAGGAACGCATCGGTGGATGCCAAATTGGTGGATTTCTCAGCGGCGGGCGGTTTATTGGTTAGATTGATGCTCTCTACCATGTTTTGCTTCCTCACACTATGCAACTAGATCCAGCGTTGAGAAGTACCTTAAACCAGTTCTGAAGGTGGAATCTAGAACCGGTGTTGTGGTGGGCTCATTTATATATCGAACGCGGTTTGTTTTTCTAAAGCGGTCTTCCGAATGCTTGTGTTCATCGCGCGCGGCTACATTGACCTGCAGGGTATCCACGGAAAGGCCCGTTGCCAGCAGTGCTTCTTGGAGCGCGCCGAGATGATTCTGCAGAAGCTCGAAGGCGTTTTGGTCGGGGGCGATGAGGTCGGCAGATACGGATGTTCCTTTGGCGCTGACGAGCACCTCGATTGGCCCCAGGGCCGGAGGCCGAAGTTCGATGAGAAGACTTCCGGAGCCGTCTGCGTTTCTTTCCAGCCAGAAGGCGCTGTGTATCTGGAGTGTTTCGCGGGGTGGTTGGGGCATATATGCCTGGGCAGGTACCGGCGGTCCACTGTGGTGTGGCGCTTGAACGCTGTTTTGGGCCTGGTGGGTTATATGCGCCGGTGGTGTTGGGACGCTGTTTTCATCTTCTGCGGTTTGGGGCGCGTTGTTCATCAGCTTTTGGGGGTATTCTACCAGCGTCGTCTCCGGCTTTTCTGCGGCTGTAGAAGGCCGGACATCCAGCTCGAAAGGTGGAGCGGTTTGAACAGCGGGTTCATCCATCTGCTGTGCAGAGGCCTCTTTGGGCGGGATTTTCCCCGCGGGCCGGGCAGATTCGAGGGCGGAGTTTGAGGCAAGCTCTGCAAACGCTCCATCCGTGCGCGGGGCGTGAGGAGTTGGTTGAGTTTGAAAATCTCTTTCTACGGGTTCTGATGGGGGCGGATCGGCGTTTGGCAGAGGTTTTGGCTGACTTCCGGCTGTCTGCGTTGTTATGCTCCAAGCGATGGATGCGAGAAGCTCCAATTCCGT
>JBMFPP010000010.1:11989-16501 GCA_049969055.1 Armatimonadota bacterium
TGCTTTGCCATCGGGTGTTTTCTCGTTGGGTAGAGTCGGTGCGGTGTGGTTTCTGGCTTCGCTCTGGGGATTCTGCGGGCCTGGGAGGTTATCTGCCGCTTTGGCAGAAGCTTCGGCGGCTTCGAGGAGTGCCGAGAAGTTGGCACCACTGGAAGTGGAGCCGCACCGATGCGCAGTAGTGCCTTCAATAGGCGGAGGGCACGCGGCGAACCTGCCTGCTTCCAAATTCGGTGCAGTGGTTGTTAAATCCAGAGCTGTGCTCATCAGCTGTGCGCTCACTTGGGCCGTGAGGATTATTTTTCGGCATCGAGTTGGCCTTGGTACTGTCTAAGATAGGCCAGGACCTTTTGGACGTACCGCCTTGTTTCGGGGTAAGGCGGGATGCCTCCGTAGCGTTCTACAGCGTTGGGACCTGCGTTGTAGGCGGCAAGGGCAAGAGCAACGTCGCCGAATCTATCAAGCTGTTGTTTGAGGTACCTCACGCCGCCGTCCACATTCATCTCTGGGTCGAATGGATCTGTAACCCCCAGGGCGCGGGCAGTGCCCGGCATAAGCTGCATGAGGCCCACAGCTCCGACTCTAGATACCGCGCGCGGGTTGAAGTTCGACTCGGCTTTTATAACGGCTCGCACAAGCAGTTCGTCGACGCCGTACTTCTTCGCGGCCGCAACAATGGCCGAATCGAACTCGGGGCTTTCACTACGAAGCCCACAGGCGCTGTCAAAGCAGTCATCGAAGTCGAAGCTGGTGCCCGGCAGTATTGGCTGGCCTGGTTGGCGACAGCCGAAGCGGCTTTCTATCTCCTGAATTCTGTGCCAGACGCGAAGCACGTTGCTGAGCATTTTTAGAGCGCCTCCGTGCAGTATTTGGTGCGCTCAGGCGGAAGCCCTGGCTGCTCGAACGGCGGAATGGTCGTCGAGCTCCTTTTGAGCTTCTGCCGCCACATTGGCAAGGTGTTCCTCTAGCTTTTTCTCTTTCAGCCGCTCCAGACTGCGCCGGGCCGTAGATGCCGCAATTGCGGCCTGCCGCGCTTCCTCGACGCGCAGTGCCAGACAGGCTAGTTCTCTTGTGCAGACGGTTTCCTGATCTGCCACCCATTGGAGGTGCTGGCTCAGTGTTTTCAGCAGGATAGGAGGTACATTCCCCTCCAGTTCGGCTGCTTGCTGTTCTATTTGGTTTCTATAGAGTCTCATCGCTTCAAGCTGCTCCTCAAGTTCGGCATATCGACGGCGCCAGTTCGCCAGTTCCAGTACGGCTTTTTCCTCGATGGTGATTCGGTGTTTAAGAGCTGGTTCCAGACGAAAGCTGAATTTTTTCATTTTTAGTCCCCTGCAATAGACATCATCATTTCGATTGTTTCGTTAAAGTCGCAGTGTTCGTGAGTTTCCTGCTTTAGGAAAGCGTTGATCTGGTCTATTTTGCGGACGGCGCGGTCTATTTTGGGATTACTGCCCGAGACGTAGGCGCCTATATTGATCATGTCCTCCGCGTCGGTATACACCGAAAGCATATCTCGGATATCGCTGGCGGCGGCACGGTGTTCGGGCGAGGCCACTTCCGGCATAAGGCGGCTGACGCTGTCCAGCACCGAGATGGCAGGGTAGTGGTTTCTTGCCGCCAATTTGCGGGAAAGCACTATGTGCCCATCCAGGATGCTTCGAACTGCGTCGGCCACTGGTTCGTTCATGTCATCGCCGTCCACGAGGACCGTAAACAGGCCGGTGATAGTGCCGCGCTCGGCAATTCCGGCCCGTTCGAGAAGACGAGGAAGAAGTGCGAAAACAGACGGGGTATAGCCTCTTGTGGTTGGCGGCTCGCCGGCGGATAGTCCGATCTCGCGCTGTGCCCAAGCAAAGCGCGTGACCGAATCCATCATCAGGAGGACGTTTTTTCCTTGGTCTCGGAAGTATTCGGCGATTGCGAAGGCCACAAAGGCGCCTTTGAGTCGGCACACCGCCGGTTGGTCAGACGTTGCTACCACGAGCACCGATCTGGCTAGGCCCTCCGGACCGAGGTCCTTCTCAACGAAGTCCAGAGCCTCTCGACCCCGCTCACCGATCAGGCCGATCACGTTGACATCTGATGCGGCGTTGCGGGCCATCATACCAAGGAGGGTGCTTTTGCCAACGCCGCTACCTGCGAAGATCCCTATTCTTTGGCCGGATGCGCATGTTAGGAGGCCGTCTATGGCTCTAATTCCAAGCGGCATAGGGAAGTATTCGCGCCGCCGCTCTGTGGGCAGTGGTGGGTAGGCGTTAACGTCGCGCCATTCTTCCGCCTGTATCTCACCTTTCCCGTCGATCGGGCGCCCCAAGCCGTCGAGGATGCGGCCGACAAGTCCAGGTCCAACTGGAATTTGAAGCGAACGTCCTGTTGCTTCAACCACACTGCCGGGCTGTATTCCGCTGAGGTCCCCCATAGGCATAAGCATAACGCGTTCGCCCCGGAATCCCACAACCTCAGCCAGCATCGGCTGGGACGATGAAGAGGTGCGGATGCGGCATATTTCTCCGATTCGGACCGGAGGCCCGCTGGACTGCACCAGCAGTCCGACAGCCTCTTCCACACGGCCGTACATTTTGTTCAGCTCAAGCTGCTGTAACAGCCTGGAGTAGCGGGTTAACTGCGGCTGCTTCGCCATCGTTCAGTGCCTCTTCCACCGCGCTTTTCAGCAGATCCATGCGTGTTTGGATTCTGGCGTCCACAATTCCGGATGATGATTCGATTATGCATCCCCCGGGATCTACTTCCGGGTCCTCAACCAAGTCTATACGAACGCCGGTTCCTGCGTAGAGTGCCAGCTCCTCTTTTGCCGACTTTATGGACTCCAAGCTTTCTGGGTTGACGTGTATTCTAAGCCACTGGCGCTCACGAAGCCTGCGGATGCACGCCCGCGCTATGCTTACGGCAACGTCTTGTGCTGTTTCCACCTCTTTTTCCACAACCTTGGAAGCGATCGCCAGCGCTAGCTGAACAAGCTGTGGTTCTGCTTCCTGAAGGAATCTGTCGCGTTCTTCATTCACGGCAGCGACAAGATCTTCCAGTTCGGCCTTTTTGAGGGCGAGCTCGCGGTCTGCCTCGGCCCTACCCTCTGCATACCCCTGCCGGTAAGCAGAATCTCGAATCGATTCTGCCTCCGAGCTGGCGGCGGCGAGAATCGCGGCGGCTTCGGACTTCGCTTTTTCAATGATGCGCCGGGCTTCCTCGCACGCTTGTTGAAGCGCCGCGGCTTGTGCCTTCTGAGCGTGTTCATGGTGGATTTGGGTGTTGTCTTTCTTTGGCACCGGTTCCGGGTGAGAAAGCACTAAAACGTGCGCATCTGGGGCTGTTTGAAATTTGAGGAATCTACTCGACAAAAACATCTTCGGCTCCTCTTCCAACAACAATCTCACCTGCCTCCTCGAGCTGGCGTATAACTGCCACAATTTTCTGCTGAGCAGTTTCCACGTCGCGCAGTCGCACAGGTCCGGTCATTTCGATATCTTCGCGCAGGGCTTCGGCCGCACGCGAAGACATGTTCTTGAAGATAACATCCTTGACTGCGTCGCTGGCGGTTTTGAGAGCCAGTCTTAGATCGTCGGCTTCCACATGGCGCAGAACTGTTTGTATGCTCCTATTGTCCAAGTTCACGATATCCTCGAAGACGAACATCAACTGCTTTACGGCTTCGGCCATCTCTGGGTTCGTTTGGGACAGCGATTCGAGAATGGTCTTCTCTGTTGAGCGGTCGGCGTTGTTGAGCATATCCACCAGGCTCTTTGGGCCGCCAACGTTTGTAATTTCCTGTGATCCAAGCGAGGCCACTTTGCGCGACAGCAGAGATTCCACTTGCTCGATAACATCCGGAGTAGTGCGGTCCATTGTGATTATGCGCTGAGCGACGTCAACTTGGATCTCTGGCGGCAGTGCCGAGAGAATTGGAGCGGCTTTGGAAGGGGGTAGGTGCACCAAAACCAAAGCGATGGTTTGGGGGTGCTCTTTTTGCAGGAATTGGAAAAGCTGGTTTGGATCCGCATCCCGCAGAGAGTCGAAGGGACGGATCTTCATAGATGAGATGACGCGCTCCAGAATCTCCTCGGCCTTCTGCCTCCCCAGTGCTTTTTCCAAGACGGTGCGTGCGTACTCTATGCCGCCCTGAGCAATGTACTGCTTCGCCAAAACCAACTGCTCGAACTCTTGGTCTACTGCCTCCTGAAGTGAAGGAGGCACGTGGTCGCACTTAGCAATCTCGGCAGATAGGCGTTCGATCTCCTCCTGAGAAAGGTGCTGCATTACCTTTGCGGCCAGCTCTTCGCCTATGCCAATAAGGAGTATTGCCGCTTTTTCTAAGCCGGACATTTGATCGATGCTTTTTTTGCTTGCAGGAACAGTTAGCATGTTTCTATCTCCTGCTGGGTTGTTCCAGCATCCAACTGCGGATCAATTGGGCAACCTCTTCTGGGTTTTCACTGGCCATGCGGCGCGCAGTGGTATCGCGCTCCTCTATCTGTGGTATCTGGCGCGGTTGTTGCT
>JBMFPP010000011.1:0-5288 GCA_049969055.1 Armatimonadota bacterium
CCCCATACCGTATACGCCAAGCTTCTCGGCGACAGAATGAAACAGCATAACACCCGGGCGTATCTCGTGAACACCGGTTGGACCGGCGGTCCCTACGGAGTTGGCAGCCGCATTCGCATAGACTATACAAGAATAATGGTGCGGGCCGCTATAGCCGGCAAGCTGGAAGAGAACGGCATGAGGGAAGACCCGTTCTTCGGGGTGCAGGTGCCTCTGCATATACCCGGTATTCCGGATGAACTGCTCAACCCGCGCGAAACGTGGGCTGACCCCCTGGAGTACGACAGAATGGCCCGCCAGCTGGTTGCCCAATTCCAAAAAAATTTCGCTCGGTTCAAAGACGTACCCAGGGAGATTGTTGAGGCCGGTCCCAGAGCTGAATGCTGAGAAGCTAGACGGATCTTGTCAATCCAACAGCTTTTGGACGAGCTCTTCGGAGTGCTTTTCAACGGGCGGTTAGCTAGGTCTAGCCGCCTTGTGCTTTTTCTCGGGCTTTGATGCTCCGAGAAAAGCAACCACTTCTTCCGGAGACTCAAAAAGGAAGTCCGGGTGCTCTGCAGACAGCACATCCCGTCCGAACGGTCCCCACAGAGCGGCTCCGGTAAGCACACCTGCAGATTTGCCGCACCTCATATCATACACACTGTCACCAACGAACAGTGTGCTGGTCGGCTGAGTCTTAGCAAGCTCCAGGGCTTTTAGCACGGGGTCGGGGTGCGGTTTTGGTCGTTTGGTGTCGGACGACGATACGATAACGTCCAAGCACTCCTGCAGAGGAAACCGAGAGAGGAAGTTCGTAACCTCGTGACGGTTTTTGGAAGTCACAATGCCCACAATGCGGCCGCTTTCTTTTACTGCACGAAGCATCTCTAAAGCCCCGGGATACGGCTTTTCCAAGTGTTTGTTTGCTTCGTAATACTCTATGAAAGAGCGGGACATCTCGTCAACCAGATGTTCCGGACCGTAAACACGCATCTGCTCAACCAGTGGGCGGCCTATTAGAGCTATTAGTTCGGAGCGGGGCGGTTCGAAGCCCAGGTGCTTTCGCACCGCATACGCCAATCCGCCGGCGATGAGCTCGGTTGTGTCGATCAGTGTTCCATCAACGTCGAACAGCACGCAGTCAACAACAGGCATTTTGCGTTGTCCAATCGGTTTTGCACAGAAACATTGAATTGATAGGTTAAAGACACGAAGAAAAGCGTCGGTGCGCGCTGTGCAGGGCGCTTCCCGACGCTTTTCAAACTTTGCGGAGCATTTTTCTTAGAAGCGCCTCTTGGACTTTGCCTTTTTAGGCTTGGGCTTCGGCTTTGAGGCACTCTTGGCGGCAGAGGAAGCCGCGGTTGAGGCGCCGTCTCCGGCAACGGCAGCAGCCGGTGTTGAGGGTGCTTCGGCGGCGGGCTTTGGTGATGCGCTTGGGCTGGGAGTTGGCCGCAGGCGCACATCCGCTGGGCGCCTAGGAGTGGTGGTGGCCGCTGCTAGCGCCGCCCTCCTGCGCTTGGCCGCGATCTGCTCCCAGACTACTAGAAGCGGGCTGGCGTTGAAGATGGATGAATACGTACCGGTTGTTACGCCGATCAACATTGCCACCACGAAAAGCCTGATGACCGGTCCGCCCCAAATTACCAGGGCGGCGAGCGTGAGAATCACCGTCAGCGAGGTGTTGATTGAGCGCGCTAAAGTTTGGTTCACGCTTCGGTTTACTATGTCTTCAAAAACGTCGTCCTTGGTTCGGTTCTTGAGGTTTTCGCGGATCCGGTCGAAGATAACGATGGTGTCGTGAACCGAAAAGCCGATGATAGTGAGTATTGCTGTGACGAACAGGCTGTCGATCTGCCATCCGGCGAGCCTGCCCATGATGGCAAAGATGCCTGTTACCACAAGCACGTCGTGTATCAAAGCAATAACGGCTGTGACACCGTACTTAAGGCCGGAGAGGAATCCACCCGGGGCGAAGCGGAAGGATAGATAGATTACAATAGCTATCGAGGCAAAGAGCACCGACAGGAACGCTTTGCGCGTTAGCTCTCGGCTTATCACCCCTCCAACGGTATCTACAGACCTAAGGGCGGCGCCTTTGAAGCGAGTTTGAATCAGACTTATAACCTTCTGCTTGGTTGGCTCGTCAAGCTCTTTTGTTTTGATAAAAACTTCCGTGCCGCGTGTGGCACCGGCAAGCTGTATGGAAACGTCCTCCAGTTTTGCAGGGGCCAAAGCTCTGCGGATCTGCCCGGCTGGGACAGGTTGAGGGAAGTTAAACTCCAGAAGTGTGCCGCCGGTGAAGTCTATGCCTTTCTTCAGGCCTCCTGCAAGCAGGAATATCAATCCGGGGACTATGACCAAACCGCTGAGGGCGAAGTACAGATTCCGGCGGCCGATGATGTTGAGCCCGGGTTTATTTTCTCTTGCCACCCAACTTCTGCGCACCCCGAACAGCCACTCTTGCTGGGCCCAAGGCCAGTTAACCACCACGTGCAGGATGGTTCGCGTAACGGTGATTGCGGTGAACATGCTCACCAGCACACCAATGGCCAGAACCAGAGCAAACCCGCGTATCGGTCCGGTACCGAACCATCCAAGGATTATGCACGTGATGATGGTGGACATATTGGAGTCGAAAATCGAAGTGAAGGCCCGTTTGAACCCGGCGTCGATGGCCGCGTGGAGCGTTTTGCCGCTCTTCAGCTCCTCCTTCAGGCGCTCGAAGATGAGGATGTTGGCGTCAACCGCCATACCAATGGACAGGATGTAACCTGCGATACCGGGGAGCGTGAGGGTTACGTGTATAAGCTTGAATATGGCGAATGACAAGAGAGCGTAGAACAAGAGCGCAAGGTCGGCCAAAAGACCCGGAAGAAGGTAGTACCCCAACATGAACACCAGAACGGCGCCCAAGCCGATGATGCCAGCCACCTTTGCACTGCGGATTGAATCGGCCCCCAAGGTTGGCTCTACCTCGGTTTGGGCAACCACTTTGAGGGGCACAGGGAGCGCACCGGAGTTAAGCAGGGCCGCCTGCTCAACGGCCACCCTCAGGTCGGTGCCCTGGCCGTGGGTGATTCGGGCATGCCCATCCGGTATTTCACTTTGAATGCGGGGAGCGGATTCAACTTTGCCGTCGTAAACTATCGCAAGAAGATCCCCTATGTGTTCTCGGGTAAATTCCCGGAACTTGATGGTTCCTTCCCGGTCTAGCTCCAAGAGGGTTTCAACCTCGCCGGTTTGGCTGTTGATGCTGGCCTGGGCGGCACCCGGTTTCAGGTTGCGCCCTGTCAGAATAATGTTTTTGGGATCGGCGTACAGTATTTTCTTGCGAACCTCCTCATCAGAGAGGGTTCGCTTGGTAGCTCGCTCTATAAAGCGGGTTCCGTCGTACTCGTACGGGGCAAACGGATTGCGGTCGCTTTTAACGTTTGCAAGGTAGATGAACTCCAGTTTGGCAGTTTTCTGCAGAGCTTGGATGGCCTGTCTTTTGTCTAGAGGCTGGCCTTTCTCTTTCTTGCTTTCGGATATTTCAACAACAACCTGATCCCGCCCCTTGGGTTGGATAACCGGCTCGCTGATTCCTAGAGCATCAATTCTGTTGCGAATAACCTTAACTACCTGCTCTTGGGTGTCGGCGTCTATGGTAACGCCGGGAACTTTCTGAAGCTGAAGGACGACCCTAATGCCGCCGGCCAGGTCAAGCCCAAGCCGAGTTTCAACCCAGGATGCCCACTGCCGGACACCCGGCGTATTAAGGTTAATATAAACGGCGGCAACCAAAAGGGCGGCAATTATGCCTAAGAGATGATTATGCCTGATTCGCAAAAAAGTGACCCTCCTCTAGTTAACCAAAACCATGCGGAGGAACGAAGACAGGAACAGCCCTGGTCTGAGGCGGTGCAACCATGCCTCAGCCTGGGCTTCTGGCCTGTTCTAGCTCCGATGGATGGATTTTAAAGCGCCGGGAAAGCGCCCTTCAAACCGTGTTCATTATATGTGCGCCTCTCTGAGCTGTCAAGGTGGACGCGGCGCTGTCGGCATATGTCGGCGTACACGAACGCTGTAACAGCGCTGCCGTTAAACTTCAATCCCCAAAAGCGCTTTTATAGCATATCCCAATCCAAAGCTGAGTGCCGCTACCCCAAAGCTCACTGCGGCCATTTCCAAAAACTGCCGTAGGAAGGGCCGGTCCATAGCAATTGATACATAGAAATTGAACACTCCTATTATCAACACGGAGGCGCTTAATGTGAACAGCAGGCATACCAATGGGTGATTCAGCAGAAGATACGGCGCAATAAGCGTCAAGACCGTTGCTACGTACGCCAGACCGGTGTATATGCAGGACTTAATGGGCTCTTTCTCCTCCCCCTCAGCCTTGCTAGATAGGTATTCCGAAGCCGCCATAGACATCGCCGCCGCTATGCCGACGATCAGGCCGCTCAATGCGATCAGGCGGGTTTTTTGAAGGGCCAGCGTCAGCCCAGCCAGGCTTCCCGTGAGTTCAACCAGCGCATCGTTTAAACCGAGCACGATTGACCCCATATACTTTAAGTGTTCCTCGTCCAGCATGCCCAAAAGCGCTGTTTCGTGCTCGTGCTCATCCCGGATGATTGCCTCGACGTTCGGTATAACACCTTTTACCTGACCGTAGCCCTTCTGAGCCCTCTCTTCTCCCACTTCCATCAGCTTCGTACCGAAGGTGAGCCCGAAGATGCGGCTGATCCAGTAGTAAACCCAAACTCTGAACCAGGAGGGTTGTACATCTTTGCCGCTGTAAGCCTTCCATTCTTGGTAGTGGCGCAGTTCGTCAGCTGCAATCCGCTCCAAAAGCCCGCGGTTGCTTGGGGACTTCTGGTGCTTCGCCAACCGGAGGTAAAGATGGTGCTCTGTGATCTCGTTTTTTTGGTAGCTCAGCACAAGTTTGAGAGTTGCTTCGTCGATCCTCATGTTCACCAGCCTGCAAGTATTTGAATGCCAGACTAATTTTACATTCTGCGGTCCAAGTGCTCCAAATCGGCTTTGTTATTGGCACGGGGCGGAACAACTGCAGGGGAAAGAAGCAGATTAGCGTGCGTCCTGTGCCTGCCTGTCAGAGACGGCGGCTGCACGTTGATGTGTTGGCATTGAACCGCAGAATATGCTAAAATGCAAATTGCAGATAGGAGCACCAGATGAGAAGAGGCAGAGGCTGTCACCGCGGTGGGCCGCCGCATTCCGGGCCCTGCACCTGCGAGATGGGGAACCTGTACCGGTTTGCCGAGCCGATCGTTTTATTGACCGTCGCTAGGTTAGGGCAGGCC
>JBMFPP010000011.1:5298-16359 GCA_049969055.1 Armatimonadota bacterium
AGATATCGCAGGATGAGGAGGAGCTGGCCGTCACCCATTCGGGCATTGACAGTGCGGCCGTTTACAGAACGCTTCGCAGGCTGGAAGAGGCCGGAATGGTGGTGTCGAGCTGGGACATAGATGACGCAGGACCCCCGCGCAGGGTGTATCGGGTAACACCTGCGGGATATGCGCACCTGTCTGAGTGGGGTTTGGTGCTAACAGAGCTGGCTGATGCCATAAAGCGGCTTTCGCAGATGTGCATTGAAGAATCACAGAAAAGGGGTTCATCTGAGGATCTGAGAAGCACGGACGAACAGTGTGTATCTTACTAAAAACGAAGAGCGTTGGGAGGTTAGTAATGACCGAATATCCTCTGTTGGATGAAGTAATCCGTTTTCACGGACATTCGTGCCCCGGTCTGATAAGCGGCTACCGCGTGGCAATGGCGGTAAGGGACCGCTTCGGGCCGGAGCGTTCGGAGGACGAAGAGCTTGTGGCGGTGGTTGAAAACGATTCGTGCGCTGTAGATGCTGTGCAGGTGATATTGGGGTGTACGTTCGGCAAGGGCAATTTGATTTTTAAGGACCACGGCAAGCACATATATACCTTCTTTCGGAGGGATGGTTCAGACCGAGCACTGCGCGTACGGGTTAAAAAGCTGACACTGCCTCCGGAGGTAAGCAGAGAGCAGGTTACCGAGGCTTTGCTTGCGGCCAAGGAAGAGGACCTGCTGAGCATAACCGAAGTTCCTATGCCTCCACCGCGCCCCGCCAGGATAGAGCCGTCACAGCCGTGCCATCAGTGCGGCGAGGAAACCATGGAGTCCAGGCTTCGGGTACACCAAGGTCGGCTGTTGTGCATTCCGTGTTGGGAAAAAGCGCGGGAAGGTACCGGCTGAACCGGCTTCTACTCGCCGGTTTCAGCCCAGTTCTGGGAACCAAAGCTTAATCTCTTCCTCCGCCGTTTCTGGCGAGTCCGAGCCGTGCACAAGGTTTTGCTGGGTATCGCAGGCGAAGTCGCCCCGGATAGTGCCCGGGGCGGCTTCAGTATGGCGTGTGGCACCCATAAGAAGCCTGAGAAGTGCTACTGCGTCCGGACCCTCCACCACAGCCGCAACAACCGGCCCCGATGTGATGAAGTTGATGAGGTCTTCGTAAAAAGGTTTGCCTTTGTGAACGGCGTAGTGCGCTTCGGCCAGTTCGCGGTTTGGAGTTAGCATTTTAACGGCGGCAAACCGCAGGCCCTTTCGTTCAACGCGAGACAGTATCTCACCCACTAAGCCGCGCTGTACGCCGTCTGGTTTAACCAAAAGAAGAGTGCGCTCCATTAACCTTCAACCTCCGAGATTGAGAAGTTCTGCCGACGGATCGTTTTTGCCGGCAACACGCTTCGACAAGCCAACAACAGTTGATTGAACCTCAAAGCGTCTTGAACCAACAAGGACCGGTTGAACCCGGCAAAACGGTTTGCTGACAGGGATCGGCTGAACGTTAGCCCCCCTTCACTCTCATTCGCAGCAAAGAAGAATCGGAAAAACGATGCCCACGGTTGCGGCAGAAATCCGCAGGGTGAAAGGTTTGAGTGGTTCTGCAAGCCTTGTTGGTGCAGAGCACAAGCTGTTTTTCTCCGAAAGGCGCGCGCTTCCTGCCGTGCATCTGCTTGGAGAGGGCGGTTCATGGAAACAGGTGTCCCGGCAAGCCTTCGGTGGAGCCAAGAGGAAGGCCGGGGACGAGGGGTGCACAGAGCAGGGCTTCATGATGGCACGTTTTCTGCACGGTTGCATTGGCGGAACGGGCAGAAATGTTTTCGGCAGTTAAAAGCAAAACACCGCTGGTTTACACGCTAAGCTGGGCTTCGGCTGGGATATTATTTGCGGCTTTGTACGGTCCACACTTTGCGGCTATGGCACGGCGCTGGGCTTCGGACGAGGGAGCGTCGCACGGCTTTTTAATTCCTGTGATTGCCGCGTGGCTGGTGTGGAGCAAGCGCCGCAAATTGGCAGAGATCCCCAAAATCCCGTGCGTTTGGGGGTTGATTCCAGTTGTGCTTGGACTGCTTATTACAGCGGCGGCAGTGCAGGCGGAAGTGGCTTTTCTGCCTCAGGTTGCCGCGCTGATCGTTTTGGGCGGCGCGGTTTTGTACATTGGCGGGAAAGCCCTTTTCAGGGAAGTGGTATTTCCGTACGCTTTTTTGTACTTCATGGTGCCGTGGCCCGACTTCTTGGTGGAGTTCGTGAGTTTTCCTCTTCAGCTTCTTACATCCACTTACACAGCCATGCTGGTTGGGCTGTTCGGTGTGCCTGTGCGCCGTGAAGGTGTGGATCTGCACATGCCCGGGTTTTCTCTTACGGTGGCGGCGGCCTGCAGTGGGCTGCGGTCGCTTGTGGCGCTTATGGCGCTGGCGTCTCTTTTCGCATATTTTACGCGTGCATCTTTGTGGAAGCGCTTGCTTTTGTTCTTTTTCGGCATACCTGTTGCACTAGTAGCAAATGTGGTGAGAGTTACCTTGGTGGCTTTTATAGGCCTTTATTACGATCAAAAGCTGGCAGTTGGGCTGTTTCATGATTACTCTGGGCCGGTGTTGTTTCTGATGTGCACGCTTGCAATGGCGGCAGTTCAGAGGGTTTTGGTGCAATGGCAAAACCAAACAGCTTGCGAGAAGTTTTGACAGACAAGCAAGCACCATTAATTGAACGCCAAAACTTCTTGATACTGAGCGCGTTGTTCGCCGCGGCTTTGTTGCTTCAAAGCTTGGGACGGCCTGCAGGCTCACTGGTTAATGGAGGCGCCAAGCTCTCCGGCGTACCGGCTAGATTCGGCGGTTGGCGCTCTGAGGAGCACAAGCTGGACGCGGTCTCGGCGCGGCTGTTAGAACCGGACGCAGTTCTTTGGAGGACGTACGTGGACTCAGAAGGCCGGCCTTTGGATTTTCTTGTGGTTTACGGGCATCGGAAGAAAAGCTTTCACTCCCCGGGGTTCTGCCTTCCCGGCAGTGGATGGGAGGTGGCCGCCAAGGAAAGGCTTACATTGGAGATTCCCGGTGCCCCTGGAGGGTTGGTGGAGGCGAATCTGCTTCGGATACAAAATAAAGGGGTTCAACAACTTGCTTTGTACTGGTTTGTGCACGGACAGGCAACCACTCCGAGCCTTTTTCAGCATAACCTCAACCTGTTGAAAAGCCGTCTAATGCGCCGTCGGGCCTTCGGAGCTCTGGTGCGCGTTGTGGTTCCTGTGCTGACCACGGAGCAGGATGCACTGAATCGTGCTGTGGTCTTTTTGAAGGAGGTTTACCCAGAGGTAAACCGGCAGATATCCTCCTGATTCGGTATGGAGTTGGAGACTATGGAGTTTATACGCATTTATAGGGCATTGAAACGTCGTATATGGGTTGTAATTGCTTCCGCAACCCTCACAACTTCCGCGGCCGCAGTGGGCAGTGTGTTTCTGGGGAGCTACTACCGCGCGGCGGCCACACTTATGCCGTCGGAGCGGGCCTTGAAAAGGACTCCATACGTGGGAGGCACCAGTGCCGATGCCGCTTCGGGCCAGCATGGATCGCAGTTGAATAACTTGATTGCGCTAGCTCGCAGTAGGTATGTGGCCGCTCAGGTGATACGCAAATTGAAATTGAGGGCGACACCAGATGATCTGCTGGAAAAGATCCGAGTTGGCCCTGTGTCCGAGGCAGGGAAAACAGACCTCATTCAAATACAGGTTGAGGACACCAACCCGATCACGGCGGTGCGCGTGGCCAACGAAACGGCCAAAACTTTCGTTGCCTTCTACGACGACCTAAGCCACAGGGATGCGGCAAGAACCCGAGAGTTTTTGGAGTCTCAAGCGCGGCAGGCCGCTGCGATTCTCAATCAGAAGCGTCGAGCGGTTGAGGAGTATCAGAGGAGACATGGGATTGTTGCGGCGGATACCGAGGTGAGTGTTGCCGTCAACGCGGCCGCCGATAAGGCCGCAGAGCGCGATGCCGCCGCCGCTCAGCTTGCCCAGATAACTCAAGAGCTGGATGCTCTGCGCGAACAGCTTGCTTTAACTCCGAAGACCCGCACCGTTACCGAAGCGGTGGACGTTACCCCGGCGGCCCAGCAGTTTGCGCAGGAGGTGGCACGCCTGGAAGCCGAACTGCTTCGGGAAACCGCAGTGCACACAGATGAACACCCCAATGTAAAACGCCTTCGAACCCAGCTTGAGAACGCCAGGGCGCGCCTGGAGCAGGAGCAGGGAAAGATGGCCAGCACCACCCGCATTGTACCCAACCCGAGGTATGAAGAGCTTCAGTCGCGTTTGGTAAATTTGGAGACTCAAAGACGCGGAGTATCGGCCCGCTTGGCTCAGCTTGAGCGGGATCTGCGCTTGCGCAGGGCGGCGCTTAGCAAGTACAGCGGGGTCGATCTGGCTCTTGCGGCACTGCTTAGAGAATACAGGATTGCTGAAGAGAACTACTCCGCCGCGGTTCAGCGGCTTTCGCAGGCCCGTGCAGATGAGAAGGTTTCCACCGAGACTGGCGCTATACACATAGTTGACCTGGCCGATGTGGCTGTTGGCCCATTGAAGCGCGGGGTGGACCGAACCCAGCTTTTGATTTTGGCGCTGGTTTTGGGCCTTGTGCTGGGAATTGGATCGGTTATCGGGCTGGATGCGGTGGACACCACAGTCCGCTCGCGGCAGGATTTGGAGCATCTGATGGAACTGCCGGTTACCGGTGTGATACCGCGGCTTGCGGCCAACGGCGACCGCCGGGCAGTGCTTCCGAAGGTGACGCACGCGGATCCTTCCTCGCCGCATGCAGAAGCCTATCGGTTTCTTGTTACGGACCTTTTGCTTACCACCAGCGAAGAACCCGCAAAAGCCATCATGGTAGCCACGGCGAAACCGGCGCAGGGAGGCACATCTACCATTTCCAACGTTGCGATAACCATGGCCCAGGCCGGCCGCAGGGTGGCTCTGGTGGATGCGGATATGCGGCGCCCGTCTTTGCACAAAGTCTTCGGTGTTCCCAACGAAGTTGGCTTGAGCACGGTGCTGTCGAATGGTTATTCGTTGGAGGAGGCACTCCAGCCCACGCAGGTCGAAAATTTGTACCTGCTTACTGCCGGTCCCAAACCCGATAACCCATGGCAGCTTCTGCGGTCTGCAAGAATGAGAGAGCTTGTTGAAGAGCTGAAAGAGCGGTACGACTTTGTCTTCTTCGATACACCAAGCGCAGTGGTGTTTGCCGATGCCTTGGCGGTGGCGGCATTAGTTGACGGAGCAATCTTTGTGGTGAGGGCTCATCAAGCTCCGGCTGGCAGTGAGCTTCAGATAAAGAACCTTTTGAATAAAGCGAATTTGAAGATTCTGGGCGTGGTGCTCAACGACGTGCCGCCTGTCGGGGTCGACAGCTACAGGTACCACAGCCATTACTACGGTCCTCAGCCGCATGAGGTGGACGGCGAGGTTAAACCTGTGCTTCCCCTGCCTTCGGAGGGGGTGCACAGAGAAGACGATGAGCTTTAGCGCGCAGAGGGGGCGCGCCGCGGTACGATTCGGGAGGTACTGCACCGTGGAAACCAAAAATCCCACAAAAAGGGTCTTAATCGTCGGTGCAGGCGAGGCTGGCAGGCAGTTGGCCGACGCGTTGGAAAACCAGCCCGGCCAGCACTGCGAGGTTGTTGGGTTTGTTGAAGACGAACCGGGGATCGCAAACGGTTCCAAAGGGCGGGTGTTGGGTCGCCGAGATGAGCTTTTGGACTTGGTTGAGCGGTTCAACGTCGACGAGGTAATAGTGGCCTATGCTCCCTCTTGGCAGGACCAGGTCATCAAGAAGCTGTTAGGCAACGGCCACGGCGACGTAAGGGTGCGGGTTGTTCCTTCTATGTACGAGCTTCTCATCACCAAACCGGTTGGAGCCGCGGTGGACGATGTGCCTTTGGTGGACCTTACCTTCCCAAATCTGTCCCGATGGTATGCACTGTTGAAGCGGAGCTTCGACGTTGTGTTTTCGATATTTGCGCTTATTGCCGCCGTTCCGATTTTGCTTGCGGCCGCAGCGGCAATCAAGTTAACGTCCAAAGGTCCGGTTCTGTTCAGGCAGGAGAGGGTTGGTCTAAACGGCACAACGTTCCAAGTTTTAAAGCTCCGCACCATGGTCCAGGATGCAGAAAAAGACACCGGCCCCGTTCTATCGCGCGGGAGAGACGACGAGAGGGTTACGCCTGTTGGACGCATCCTGCGGGCCACCCGTATCGATGAGATACCCCAGTTTGTGAACGTGCTTTTAGGGCAAATGAGCGTTGTTGGGCCGCGGCCGGAGCGCCCGTGCTTTGTGGAGGAGTACCGCAAGCGAATCCCGTACTACGATCTGCGCCACAGGGTTAGGCCGGGAATTACAGGATTGGCTCAGGTTAACGGCTACTACTTAACCTGCGTTTACGTGAAGCTTAAATACGACCTCATGTACCTGCGCAACATATCCCTGTGGCTGGATCTGAAAATACTGCTGAAGACGATGAAAGTCATCTTCCGAAGCAGGGGAAGCTAGCTTGCTTGGCTTCCACAACTTTCCACAGCCCTGCGTAACTCGCGAAACGGACAAGCAGGGCTTTTCTTTGCTGGTTGGTCTGAAAGGCTCCGGGATTTATGCAGAACACCGTTGAAATGCAGAAAAACGCCGACACACCTCCTTCAGTTGGCGACAACACTTCGCTTAGGGTTGTTGCAACCAGGGCTTTCGGTCTGTTCGGAATTTCGGAGATCGTAAGCAAAATAGTTTCTTTGGGCTCGGGGGTGGTTTTGGCCAGACTTTTGAGCCCAAAGGACTACGGAGTGGTGGCCGCCGCAGGGCTTTTGATTGAGTTTTCGGGTTTGTTCAACAACGTGGGCATCGGTGCCGCGGTTGTGCAAAGACGCGACCGCGTGAAGGAAGCGATGCACACCGGCTTCATCATTCAGGTGACGCTGGCGCTGGTGCTCGTTGTCTTTGTGTTTATGATATCGCCTTTGTGGGCGGCTTTTTACCGCAGGCCGGAAGTCGGTCCTGTGGTTCGGGTGCTGGCTTTCGGAATGCTGTTCAACGCGCTGATCTTCGCGCCGAGCACAATGCTTTCGCGGGAGCTGAAGTTCGGGCTCATGTGCATACCGGAGATCGGCGCGTCTTTGGCCTACGGGGCCGCAGCAATCCCGCTTGCACTGACGGGGGCCTCTCACTGGAGCTTGGTGGGAGGCATAACGGCCTCCAATTTGGTTTCTTTAGCCTTGTGGTACCGGGTTTCTTCGTACCGCCCAAGCCTGCAGTTCGACCGAAGGCTTGCCCGGGAACTGTGGGATTACGGGAAGCATGTTCTTGCCACCGGTGTTTTGGGATACTTTGTTATACACGTTGACGATCTTGCTGTTGGTCGGATGCTTGGAATGGCGGCCTTGGGCTACTACGCATTCGCTTACAGGTGGGGAAACTGGGCCGCAACGGATCTGGTGCGTTTGGTAAACCGCATTACGTTTCCCGCGTACGCGAAGATACAGGATGATTTACAGCGCGTTCGCAACGCATACTTCAACAGTTTGCAGTGCGTTGGAATATTTGTGGTACCGATATCGTTTGGGCTGTTCGCTGTAGCGCCGGATTTTGTTGGCATTGTTTTTGGAAAGAAATGGATGCCGGCCGTTCTGCCGCTTCAGCTGTTGGTGTTCTTTGGTTTGGCCCGCTCTATAGGGTCGATTGGGGGAAGCGTGCGTCAAGGTATAGGCCGCCCTGACATAACCGCGCGCCTTACCGCTCTGCAGTTTGTGCTGTCTGCGGGGCTTATGGTTCCGATGATCCAGCTGTGGGGTCTCTTGGGGGCGGTTGCGTCTGTTCTTATGCCTGCTGTTCTCACAAACTTTTTGGGACTGATCGCAAACCAGAAGCTGTTCGGCGCAGATCTCAAACAGGTGGGCCGCGTTCTTTTTTGGCCCACGGTGTCTTCTGTGCTTATGACCGTGGCTGTGCGCTTGGCCTCGCCCCTTCTTATGGAGATCGGACTGCCTGGGATTGTGCGGCTTGGGGTTTTGATCGCGATGGGCACAGCAGTTTACTCTGGCACAATGTTGGTTGCGGCGCGCCGTGAACTGCACATAGTAGCCTCTTCTGTTCGCATGGCCCTGCGTCCTCAAGGCAAGGCTTCCTCTGTTTAACGGCTCGCATCCAAGGCCTCTTCCGGTTATCTCATCTTCTTTAGTCCGCACCCGCCTTTGCATTTTCCGCTTGTGCAGTTGAAACCGCTGCCATCCAATGGTTGTTCCCTGCGCTTTGCCCTCCGGCATCGGCAGGATTACCACAGATAGGCGGCGAAGTTTAAATCCAGGCTCACAATGGATGCTCTTATTCTGCTAACCAATGACGACGGCGTTCACGCCGAAGGACTGCTTGCCCTAAGCACAACACTTGCTTCTTTGGGACGCGTGGTTGTTGTAGCTCCAGACCGCCCGCGAAGCGCTTCCGGCCATTCGATTACCTTGCATAAACCCCTGCGCATCGCCAAAGTAAAAATGCCGGGCGGAGGGGAATGGTACTCCACTACAGGTACGCCGTCGGACTGCGTGCTGTTGGCCGTTCACGAAATACTGCACCGGCGCCCCGATCTGGTTGTATCGGGCATAAACGACGGTCCAAATCTCGGCTGGGATTTAACCTACTCTGGTACTGTGGCAGCGGCAATGGAAGGGGCAATCATAGGCGCCCAAGCCGTGGCGATTTCTCTGGTAAACACCGGCAATCATCCTGAGTGGGATTACAGCTTAGCATCCGAATTCGCCCTTAGAACCGCATCCCTCCTACTGCGCGAGCCGCTTCCCCCTCATGTGTTTCTCAATATAAACGTTCCCATGCCGCCGGATAAGCGGCTTCGCGGAGTGAAGCTTACCCACCAGGGAATTCGAAGATACCCCGGGCGCATTGAAAAGCGCTTGGATCCTTCAGGGCGCGTGTATTACTGGCTTGGTGGAGATGTGCCGGAGGACCGATTGGAGCCTGGCAGCGATGTGGAGGCCGTGTCAGAGGGATACGTATCTGTAACCCCCATTCACCTCGATCTCACGGACTATGCACTTCTTGAACAGTTGAAATCCAGCCCTGACTTTGCTGACAAACTGTTTGCCGAAACAAACGGCTGAACCGGCAAACGTGTTTTTGGAGAATTGTTGGTTGGGGTGCCGCAAAACCGTTAAGGAGGGGCATGTGTCTGAAAGAATTATCACCGTGGGTCCAAAAGATGCCGACGTGGTCGGAACGGACAACCGCGCGCTTCAAATTGCTGTTGACGCGTTGGCCTTGCAGGGCGGCGGGACGGTTCGGGTTCTTCCGGGGGTGTACCACATGAAGAATTCCCTCCGCCTGCGCAGCGGCGTTAACGTAGTGGGTGCAGGACAGGATACCTTACTGCGCAAATGCGACGGCTTTCGAAGCCCTCTGTTTATTGATGCCGACTACGGCCAGCTTAAGGTTACCCCGCTCGACGCCTCAGGATTCCAGGAGGGAATGGGTATAAGCGTTCTCGACAACCGTCACGGCGACGGTTGGTACGTTACCGTTACGAGCATATCGCGCATTGAAGGCAGTACCCTGCACGTTTCCGATTACTTGGTTATGGACTACAACGCCGAAGGCGGCGGACTGGTGACAAACGCCTTCTCTGTGGTAAGCGGGATCGATGTGGAAGATGTTAGGATTGAAGGCCTAACCGTTGATGGAAACAAAGATACGAACGACCGCCTCAACGGATGCCGAGGAGGGGGTATTTACCTGCACCGCGCAAAACGCTGTCAGGTGGTGAACTGCGTCGTCCGCAACTTCAACGGCGACGGCATAAGCTTCCAGATCACTCAGGATATTCTGGTGGAGGGCTGTGAGTGCACCGGCTGTACCGGCCTTGGGATGCATCCCGGCACCGGCTCTGCGCGCCCGATCGTGAGGCGCAACCGCATACACCGCAACGGCGACATCGGTTTGTTCCTGTGCTGGCGCGTGCAGGACGGACTGTTCGAAGAAAACGAGATTTATGAGAACGGAGGAGCCGGCATTTCGATAGGACACAAGGATTCGCGCAACACGTTTGTGCGGAACGTGATACGCAGAAACAAACGGGCCGGCATCCACTTTCGCCCCGAGAACGAGAAGAACGCAGGGCATGAATGCCGAGTTGCCGGCAACATAATCGAGGATAACGGCGAAGTTGGGATTTTGGTGGACGGCGCGGTGCACGGTTTGGAATTCACCGAAAACACCGTGCGCAGTACACTGCCGGCCGGTCAGGCGGTGCAGAGAATTGGAATTTACATTGGGCCGCAGGCGCAGATGATTTCGCTGTTGGGCAATAAAATAAGCGGCCATCCGGACGGAGATATAGTGGAAGCGCCAAAAGCCGGATAATGGTTTACCCTCGGCGTTTTATCTGGTTTTGCCGTCCGGCGGTGAAGACTCGGGTGCATGCCGGCTTGGTTTAGGATGGGGCCGAGGTGTGGCCGTTAGGTGCGGCAGTTGCCATCAGCGGCTTTGGGGTTCTGCCGTTCAAAGCCTGTAGCACCGCATCTGCAATACCTTCCGCCGTGAGTCCGAGGCGCGCGAGGAGCATCTGTCGGTTGCCGTGCTCGATAAACGCGTCCGGAATGCCGAGGCGCACGACGCGAACGCCCTCCTTGCCAGCGCTGTTGAGAGCCTCCAGAACGCCGCTTCCGAAGCCGCCGGCGAGGGAGTTTTCTTCAACCGTCACCAAAAGCGGCACTGTGTCTGCCAATTCGCAGATAAGCTGTGCATCCAAGGGTTTTACAGTGCGGACATTCACAACGGTGCATTGAATGCCGCGCGCGGAAAGCAGTTCTGAAGCTTTCTCTGCCGGCTCAACCATGGAACCCACAGCGAGGATGGCGGCATCGTTTCCGCGCTTAAGAACGGTGCTCTTCCCGATGGGTATGGGTGTCGGCTCTTCATCGATAGGAACGCCGCGGCCGTACGCCCGCGGATACCGAATTGCAACCGGTCCTGGGTGTCTCAGTGCTGTGGCCAGCATTCCTCCAAGCTCGTTCTCGTCCGCCGGAGCCATTATCACAATCCCTG
>JBMFPP010000012.1:0-15803 GCA_049969055.1 Armatimonadota bacterium
GGTGCCGCCGCCCCTCTTTGACGTCAGAAATTCTGATACTGGCGCTTTTAAATAGCTTTCAGCTCCACGGCTCCACAACCACTTTCAGCCCTTCCCCTCGCTCGGCGATGCCGATGCCCTCCGTTATGCCTTCCAAAGGAACAGTGTGCGTAACCAGCGCCTGCGCGTTTATGCGCCCGGATGCTATTAACTCCGCGGCGATACG
Organism: Armatimonadota bacterium; assembly: GCA_049969055.1. Taxonomy (GTDB): domain Bacteria; phylum Armatimonadota; class DTGP01; order DTGP01; family JBMFPP01; genus JBMFPP01. The sequence continues at coordinate 206 of JBMFPP010000012.1, forward strand.
GTTTTGGCGCGGAGTGGAATCTGCCGCTCCGTGCACGAACAGCTCGTTGTAGTGGACGAGGTTGGAGTCTAATGTGATAGTCGGCTTGTCCTTGGGTAAGCCGCCGAAGAAGTTAACGCGGCCCCGCTTGGCGGCCATCCTCAGTGCCTGCTCCTGCGCCGCACCAGAGGGGGCGGCAACAATGACCACATCTGCCCCGCGGCCTTCGGTTTCTTCTTTTACGCGCTGGACCGCATCCTCGTTCGCGGGATTGATGTAGACGTCTGCGCCAAAGGCTTTTGCCATTTCGAGGCGCGGCTGAGATACCTCGCAGAGAATAACTTTTGCGGCGCCCAGGGCTTTTGCAAGTGCTACGTGCATGCATCCAATCGGCCCGGCGCCTATAATAACCACGTTCTGTCCGAGACCAACGCTGGAAAGCTCTTGGCCGTTTATAACGCAGGCGAGCGGTTCAGCGATGCAGGCGTGTTTGGCCGCGACGTGGTCGGGAATGCGGTTGACACTGCCGTCAAGGACCATCTTGGATGGCACGACCATGTACTGCGCAAATCCGCCCGGGTGTTCATACCCAATGGCGGTGAAGTTTTCGCACCGGTTTTGGATACCGCGGCGGCAGTAATAGCACTCGCCGCAGGAGACAACGGCGGCTACCGTCACTCGGTCTCCCGGACTGAAGGGTGACTTAAAACCGTCCAGCACTTCCACGACGGTGCCGGCTACTTCGTGGCCGATGATCTGCGGGGGAACCACGTTTGATTTGCCGTGGTGGTATGTTCGAACATCCGAGCCGCAGATAGCGCACGCGTCCACTTTTATCTTTAGGGGATAGTCCGGTGAAACGGACGGATCCGGCACCTCGCGAACGATTATTTGTTCTATGCCTTCGTAGACAGCGGCTTTCATAGAGGCTTTGCCTTTCTGATGGAAATGTGCAGGGGGATGAAGCCCCCTGCATGCATCATCATACTAGGTATTTCGACACAATGCCTGCGTTGACGGCGTAGAGGGATTTCAATGCTGGGTAAAGGGGCCTGTAAACCTGCTTGTAGAACTCCGTGTACATAGCGTGGCGTTTTTCGTCAGGCAGGATGCGCTGTTCAATGCGGATGGCGGTGCGGCATGCGCTCGGCACATCGGGGTAGATGCCGGTGCCAACCCCGGCGAGCAGAGCCACACCGTAAGCGGGGCCTTCGTCCACATTGATGGTAACGTGTTCTCGGCCCGTAACGTCGGCCATTATCTGGCGCCACAGAGGGCTTCTGGCACCTCCTCCGGATATCCTCACATGCGAGATGGGCACACCCATGGCGTCTAAAATCTCGAAGGAGTCTCTGTGGGCGTAGGCCGCTCCCTCTATCACGGCGCGGATCATATGCCGTTTGTCGTGGCGCAGGCTCAATCCGAAGAAGACTCCGCGGGCGTATGGGTCGGGATAAGGTGTGCGTTCGCCGGTGAGGTAAGGTAAGAAGATCAGACCCTCACAACCGGCGGGTGCTTCGGCTGCCTCTCGGTTTATTTGATCGTATCCGGTATAGCCGAGAGCATCCCTCAGCCACCGCAGAGAGCCGCCGGCGGAAAGCACCACTCCCATCACATGCCACTTGCCGGGCACGGCGTGGCAGAAGGTGTGGGTGCGGAGCTCTGGATCGGTGAAAGGCTCTTCTGCGTAGGCGAAGACCACCCCGGATGTTCCGATTGTGGACGAAACTATTCCCGGCTCCACGATGCCGTTGCCAACCGCTCCCGCGGCCTGGTCTCCGCCGCCCCCAACGACCGGCGTGCCTTCTGCAAGTCCAGTTGCCTCGGCGCCGTCTCGGCTTATGCGGGCACTGACCACCGGGGATTCGTAAACCTCTGGGAGCCACTCCATTGGGAGGTCCAAAGCCTGCATCAATTCTTCGGACCAGCGGCGGTTGGGAACATCCAGCAGGGATGTTCCGGATGCATCTGAAACCTCCGTGGCGAAGGTGCCCGTGAGCCTGAATCTTATGTAATCTTTAGGGAGCAGGACTTTGCGCACCCGAGCGAAGTTATCCGGCTCGTTGTCGCGCAGCCAGATGATCTTTGGAGCGGTGAAGCCAGTAAGCACCGGGTTGCAGGTGATGCGCACAATGGTTTCGCGTCCGGCGGTTTTGGTTATCCAATCGCATTGAGCGGCGGTACGCTGGTCGCACCAGAGGATTGCAGGGCGGATAACCTGGTTGTTTGCGTCCAGGAATACAGAGCCGTGCATTTGGCCCGAAAGCCCCAAGCCGGCTATCTCTTCGGGGCGGATGCCGGCTTTTGCGATAACCTGGCGCACAGAGTTGATGGTGGCCTGCCACCAATCCTCTGGATTCTGTTCTGCCCAGCCGGGCTGAGGTGTGTGCAGTGGATACTCGGTGGCTTCGGATGCGACAAGGTTCCCTTTTTCGTCAATAAGGACGGCGCGGGTACTGGTGGTACCTACGTCAATACCCATAAGGTAGCTCATCGACCGATCTCCTTTTTCTGAGTGTTTAAAAAACGGCGTTAGAGCATTATGTAGGTGTCTCTAACCCAGTTGATAATCACCTCCGCCGCTTCGATGTGGCGGACAGCCGATTCACGGTCGTAAATTTGATACGGTATGGCGTCTATTGCCTCCGGACTGCGGGTATTAAGGAAGTCCGAGTTCAGCTCTGCAGAAGCGTTCATCACTTCGATTGGGGCGTGGAGGCTGTCGGCAATTTGAACAAGATTGTGACCTCTGGGATTTTTGCGGAGGTTTTCTAGGCTGGCGGCCCGCAGGGCTTTTTCGGCGGCTTGTTGGGCAAAGAAGACACTGGCGTAATAAACGCCTGCATCTTTAAGGGTGATTGCGGTGGCCAAATCCGCGCGCGCCTGTGCCCAGTTGTACTCCGCATGCTTCTTCACAGAGACCTCCTTTGGTGATCCGAGTTTATAAATACCACACCGATGGATGGTTTTGCAAAGCCGACAAGGGGTTAATCGAACTGGATGCTGTTCGCATCAAACAGGCGCTTCAGGGTGCCTCGGGAGAAGTTTTTATTTTGGGGGATTTTTGTTATGCTTGGCATGAGCAGAGCATAGCAGCGGGCGGTTGAAAAACCCTATTATGCTTCTCATTACGTGAAAATATGCTGGTAATCGCAAGCTTTATAGCGGCATCTTTGCTGGGCAACGCTCCATCAGCCGTTAGTCTGGTTCCCGGCGCCGCCTTTGCGCCGCCTGGCTCCTGGCAGCTTCGTTTGGTGGAGTCGCGGAAGGATTTTGAGGTTTTTCAGCTTACGTTTCCAAGCCTTGTAAGAACACCGTATCCGGAAAATAACACGGTTTGCGCTTTTTACTACGCTCTTCGGACCTCGAGGCCAAGGCCGGCGGTTGTGGTATTGCACGCATACAAGGAAAAGCACAGCGACTTAGAGAGGAAGCTCTGCCGCGTACTGATCCGCCGAGGAATGAACTGCTTGCTTGTTGTGCTTCCGTACCATTTCGGCAGAACCCCGCCTGGGGTTCGCAGTGGAGAGCTTTTCGTTACCAGTGATTTGGATCACACGGCGGAATCCCTTCGCCAATCTGCCGCAGACACGATTTTGGCCGTTTCTTGGTTGAGACAGCGCAGGGAGGTGGATGCCGGACGTATCGGTTTGGTGGGTATCAGCTTAGGAGCGATTGTATGCCAGCTTGTTATGGGAGTCGACCGCAGGATATCGGCTGGGGTAGCACTGCTGGGCGGTGGAGACCTGGGGGAAATACTTTGGAACAGCATTGCCACTGTTGGCGTGAAGCAGAGGCTTCTGGCACTTGGTATCTCGAAGGAGCAGGTTAGAAGGAAGCTTGCTGTCGTTGACCCGCTGTCGTATGCGAAAGAGAACTATCCAAGGCGCGTTTTGATGATTAACGCGGCGCGCGATACGGTAGTGCCAACATCATGTGCTCTGAGGCTTTGGAATGAGTTGGGCAGGCCCCCAATAATATGGCTAAACACAAACCATTTCGGGTTTGCTTTTGCGGCGGATAAGGTGTTTCGTGTTTGCGCAGGGTATTTGGCCGTGTGCTTTGAAGGGGGCTCGCGTTCAGCGGAAAGCTCAGGGGTAAGCGTGCTTCCCGTGAAGTTGGGAGCGGTTTTTGGTCTTGGACGGACGATGAACTACGTACTGGCCGTTGAGTTGATCCCACTGGTGCGCAGGTCTTTGAACCGTTCTTGGGTTTACGCGGGAGCCATGCTCACCGGCACCGGTGCGTATGCGACATTAGGTGCAACACCGGTGGGGGATTTCGACTTCGGTGCTGCACTGCGCCTGACCGACGGCCCGCGGAAGTTGACCGGCTACGCCATGCTCACTTTTGTATTTTGAGTCGGTAGCGATCTTTTCTGAGGCCGATCTTCTCCGATGGAATCTGCTTGAATCCGAGCTTCAACGCCGGCGAATCTTTCTTGAGGCGGAAGTTTCCACTCTGCGGGTCGGCGAATTCCGGATCCTTGCCCACCAGGTTGTCTTTCACCAAAACAATGGTCTCGTTTAAGCCGTCGAGGAATTCTATCCATTTTCCACCGACGCAGATGTTTCGGATGATTTTATTTCCTTTCGGCATCGCAGGATCGTCTTCTAGAATATTCGCGAGCTCCGGATATCGGGTGCTGTAGGGCGGCTGGGTGTGGTTAACCGCTTTCAGGCGGTCCATCAGGGTTGGGTCTCTGCCGTCGAACCAGAAGCTGGCCCAACCGCGCCCCCTGGCATCGACGTGGACGGCTGGGTTGCACTCGATGAAAATATTGTTCTCCACGGTGTTGTCGCGCCCGCCGCCGATCATAACAGCGCGGCCGGCTCTTAAGAAGATGTTTCCGTAGACGGTTGTTCCGCAGAAGCAGTCATCGAGGTACACGGCCATCACGTCCGTAAAGGCGCCTTCGGCTGTTACGACCGGTTTCAAATCGTGGAAGTAGTTATACCGGACAACGTTGCCGCGCTGTGTTAAATCGCGGCCCATGTAAAAGGCGCCGGCATCTCCAGTTTCGAGGCACACGCGGTATATCTCGTTGTATTCGATGATGTGTTCGTTGCCGCCACCAGCTACGGCATTGTGCGGGGCATCGTGTATCAGATTGTTCGCCACGCGGCAACCGACACCGTTTATGCTGACCGCAGGTCTATAGGTTCGGCACCACCGGCTGTAGTGGTGGATGTGGTTGTTTACAGCGAAATGCTCCCCTGGAGTAAGGGTTTTCCGGTCGCCGCCGGAGAGGTAGATTCCGCCTTCGCCGACGTTGTAGATGTCGCACGATGCGACTCCGTGCTTTGTGCCGCCGGAGATAACCACCGCGCTGGTACCGAGGTTGCGGAATGTGCATCCTGCAATTAGATTCCCGGTTCCGCCTGTTATCTGCACTCCCAAGCCGCGAGACGCTTCGAAAATGATACCCTCCAGAGATACGTGAGATACACCGTTCATGGAAACAAGCGGTGCTTCCAGAATCGACACCAAGGCTTCGCCGTTTGCTGCTTGGTCCGGGGGCCAGAAGTAGAGGATGCCGGTACTGCGGTCTAAGTACCATTCGCCAGGTTCGTCAAGCTCTTCGAGGACGTTAAGGAAGTAGAAGCGTCTGCCTTTTGTGTAACCGTACACCCCGTGCGGTTCCACGGTGGCGATGATTCTCTTGTTGGTGTCGATACTGGCAACTCGCTCGTAGGAGTCCGCCCAGTCCCAGGTCCAGTAACCATGCACCCAGATATCTTCAGTGTTGCGCCAATTTTTGGGGCGGTCGCCTTCGTAGCCGAAGCGTCCACCCTGCTGGCCTGCCGGGACGTCGGCAATGCGGAGCCAGCCGCTGTTGGGCCAGCGAGCAAGCTGCATGGGTTTGCCTTGGTAAAAAAGCTCCATGGCGGCAGGCGCGCTCTCGATGCCGAAGCCGCGCCGACGCAGGGACCCGAAGTCGCTTATTCCCAAAGCTTTGAGGTCTGCCTGTACTACTTTGCCTCGGGCCGTTTCGGGAAGCCGATCGAGGATCTGCTGGTCTCGGACGGGTTGAAAAGATGGAATGCGTTTTCCGCCGATAAGGCGAACTTCCTCGCGGCGGTAGGCGCGGTACTTTATTGGGCTTTCGGGAGTTCCGCTGTCTTCTGGTGTCAGTTCAAATGGATGGTTGCGCCAGTAGCATCCTCCGCGGAGGTAAACCACAACGTCGCCTTTTGGCAGTCCGCCGGAGTTGGAACGCAGTTGGCGGATTAGGTCCCGAGCTCGTTCAAGGGTAGCCAGCGGGCCATCCGTTTTTGTTCGGTTTGGTGATGCAAGCCTTCCGGACCAAGAGTCGTTGCCGGTCGGCGAAACGTACAAAGCAATCATCTTCGCCTCCGATGTGGAAGTGGTAAGAAGCAGTAAGAAGGGCAGAAGCCGCCGAAGCGCGTGACTCGCAAATCTGTTCAGTGTTTGGTATTCCCTGGAAACCCTTGCCGGAATTTTGCAGTTCATTTTGCTTCACCTGCCAGACGCTAATGCAGAGATACCCAGAAACACCACAAAAGCCGCCGGGAGGCGCAAGGACCCAACGTTCTCTGAGAGGAACCGCGACCCAACGACCACGCTCATAACCACCGATACTGAGCGCAGTGGCACCACGTAAGACACCGGTTCCGTTCGCAGTACGTAGAGGATTATAAGGTAGGCGGCGGTGGCAAGCACAGCGGAGCTCAGCAGGCTGGGGCCGTTTTGGCTTATGAATTTGAGAAGTGCATCGCGGTTTCGCATGCGGAGGACCAGCCAAGACTGCGCCGCCGCCCCCGCCAGGAACGTGAGCGAGATGTACAAGATTGGGTGTACAAATCGAATGCCCAGCTTGTCTACTGCTGAATATCCGGCGGTGCAAACTCCAGTGGCTACTGCGGCGGCTATTCCCGGCAGGCTTAAATCCGAGCCTTTGGCTTGTATAGAAGAAGCTGACAGCGCGGCAATTCCCAGGCATATCAAGGCGACACCGGCTAAGCCGAATGCGGAGGGAACTTCATGGTAAACCAAAAGGCCGAAAAGCACCCCCGCCACAGGAGCAACCCCACGGGCGATGGGATATGCGCAGGATAGGTCCTCTCTTCGGTAGCTGTAAGCGATGAAGGAGTAATATGCCCCGTAGATGAGCCCGGTTCCAGAGATACAGAGCCATCCAGTCGCCGGAATGCGTGGGGATTCGGCGGCGAGAATGCCGACGGGAAGGGATAAAAGGCCTCCGAGCACTTGTAGCCACCACGTGAAGGCCACTGGATCCTTGGAGCACTTCACCTGGTGGTTCCAATAGACGTGCACAGCCGCGGAGAGCAGAACCAGCGCCACAGATTCCGGCCGCATTTCGTCATCCTTCCAGATTCAGAAGTTTCGATGCGTACCTTAGCAGCTGCGGCGGAGCGCAGATGAACGGTCCTTTCAGCTTGCCTGTATCGGCCATTTGCTGGATGTTGAGAGGCTCGCCGGACAAGCGGCGCACTTCACAGCCGGCTTCTTGACAGATGCACACGGCCGCGGCTATGTCCACTAACCCGGGGTTCATCCCCACTGCTCCGCAGAACCTGTTTTTGGCCACGTAAACCATCTCTGTTGCTATACTGCCCAGTCCGCGCAGTGAGGCCGGCAGTGAGGATACGGGCAGGGCTTTTACGCTTTCACTGCTTAGGCAGAAAGTGTCTTCCTGGTCGAGCGTATTTTGGTCCCGTGCAGAAAGGCGAACGCCGTTGCAAAAGGCCCCTTGGCCGCGCACGGCCCAGAAAAGCTCTTCCAACACGGGGATGTACAAAACCCCGATTTGGGGGCTTCCACTGTGTATCAGCGCCAGCGATACTGCCCAGTGAGGCAGGTTGTGTACGTAGTTTGTTGTTCCGTCAATGGGATCGCAGGCCCAGAAGGGTGTGTTCAGCGGCCCGCGGCGGCCGTACTCCTCTCCCACGAACCCGAAATCCGGGTAATCACGCGACAGTTCAGACCAGAGGAATTCTTCAACATCCCTATCAACGTTTGTTACAACGGTGTTGTCCGGTTTTATCTCGGTTGCCATGGTGGAACGGGATTTCAAAGCAGTTTTACCAGCTTCCACCACAAGCTGCTTGAGACTTTCTATATTGAGGGGTTCGTTCAACAGCGCCTCCTTGCCTATGGGGTTGATGCGGTAAAAGCGAAAGCGGCGATTTCCCCAGCTTCCAGTGTAAGCTCTGCCATCACATGTTCCCCGCTTGAGAGCAGTTTGATGTACCCTGTGTCCAGCAGGTTTTCGACGGATGTGATTTCAACACCGCCGATTTCCTGCTTGGAAGCGCTTACGGTTGTTTTCACGCGTTCGGAAGACGTGTTCATGGCCGTAAGGTACAGGTGTTTGTCTTCTCCCGGCCCGAAGCGCTCTAGGAGCACGCGGCCGTCGTTGGCTTTGAAACCGGTTATTGGTTCCCAGCCAGCTTCGGCTATTCGCTTGATGATGGGGATGTATCTTTTGAAGAGCGGCCGATCGCGGTTGTACCATTTGGGGTTCTGCCAGTAGGGGTTTTCCGCTGCGTTGTGGCTGAACATGCTGGGGAAAACGCCGTAGAAAAGACATCGGCGGAAGTAATCTTCCACGTAGGACGGCGTCATCCGGTCGTAGTTGGTGTTCATCAGCAAGAGGTAGGGCTTTTTGTAACACATGGTGCGGCGCAGGCAGAAAAGTGCGTCGTCTTCCGGAATCCATCGGTCTCCCTGGAACCAGTTTGTTTCGGTGCCCATGACGTCCAGAAGCGCAGAGAGGAATGGGAAGCGCCAAGGTGTGCCGTTTGCAAATACGAGCTTGCCCCGCCGGTGCAGGTCATCTGAAATTCGGTTGGCAAACTCATAAGTGCTGAATATCTGAAGTATGCAGGGCGTTTTCGTATCGGTGGTATATGTGAGGGGGACCGATGCAAAAGCGAAATGGCTTCGCCGGAAGTTTCGATAGGTTGCCCACCCCTCTAGCGAATCAAGGTACTCGCCGTCAAGGGTGCCTTTGGCGCGCGGCCCGTACAGCTGGTCCGCCAGCTGTGCATTCCAAGAGATGTTCGCTTTTGTAACAGACTCTGGGAGGTCCGGATTCGGATTAAGGACGAACACAGCACCGTCGTTCCACGGGGCGTTTATAAGTTCGAGGTTATAGCGGCCGGCTTCATTGAACGTGCCGCTTGAAATGACGGCCTGAGCCCACCTGCGCAGTTCGGGGTTTTTGGAGTTTAGGTTTCTGCGTAAAACTTGGACGGCATTATCATAGGTTCTGGGTATGGATTTTTCCATGGGCATCCAGTAGGTCATGGGCTCTGTATAGCGGAAGCTCAGGATTCCTGCACTGTCATCGAACGTCACGTTGTTGTCTCCCTCGTGGTACATGAACCCAAAGTCCTGCCATCCTTGAACGGTGCTAACATCTGTGAACGGCATCCATATGCCTTGCTGTTTAGAGCGGCACACAAAATAGCTCGGGAAAGCATGGTAAAACCCCTCCGCCGCCGATCGAAATCCCCACTCCGGCCGTGTACGGTAAATCACGAAGCGGAAGGAAGCACTGTTTGGGTGCTTCTTGTTGTCCTGGACAAGGGCGAAGTCGTAAGCAATGAACAAACTGCGAGCGTCGGGATTGTACGCCAGCCTGTACTGGGCGGGCATGCGCATATCGATTCCCACTGCAATCCCCATTTTCCCTTTTGTGACACAGCAGAACGGATACAGCGACATCGACCCGTTGGCTCCGGTGCCAACCTGTATGTGGTTGCGGTATTCGATACCGGTTTCGATTGTGCGGCTTTGCCTTATATAGTCCCACCATTGGCCGCCGATCGCGTTTATTGGGAGGGAGAAGTAAAGTGTTACCGCCCTATCTTTTTGCTTGGTGTTTGTAAGAGTGCCGGAAATTTCTATGCAGTGCCCCCGCTGTTTGACGGCGGCAGTTAGGTGCAGGTCGATGGACTGTGCTCCGCCGTCGGCAAACGAGAGCATGTCGGAGTCAGCCGCAACATCTCTCGCGAAGAATCCGGATGGCCATCCGCGCTGGCATATCTCTCCACCGTTCAGTTTCATCGAAACGATGCGGCCGGTTGGAGAATCCATGGAAAGAGCAAGGCCGTCGGAAGTGTTTACCGTGAATGCGCGGCTTCCGGCCGGCTGAGGTTGTATGATGCGCATAGGCGCGCCGTCGAAAAGCGTCTGACCGCTTCCAGCAGACACCTCCCTCACCTCGATGTCGTCGAACCACACGCGTCCCCTAATGCCCCGAAAGAGAGCATAAACGTAAAGAGTTCCAATCGGTTTGGATGGGCTAATGACGAAGGATCTGCGCTCCCACCCGTGAGTGCCGGTTGAGAAGTTTCCGGTTTGTCCCCAAAGAGGCGTGCCGTCGGTATAGATTATGTCTACATAAATGGAGTAATCGGGAGACGGTGAGCCCGAGACATTTTCGGCCTTGCTCCAGCCGGTAACGATGAGCGGTGCAGGGGTTTTTCTGTTCAACTGCAGGACCTGGTATGCTCCGAAGCGGCCTGCGCCGGTGGAATTTGTGCACACAACTGCGTTGCTTCCGGCCCGCCCTTCGCCGACAGCGAGCGTGTATCCCTGCTCGTAGGGGCGCCAGCCGACAGCTGTGCCCCTGCTGGCGTTTTCGAAACCGGTGTTGTTCAGCAGTTGCTTCAGGCTGCCGGGGTAGCTGAGCATGGAGCGCATCACTGCGTCTGACGCGGCGCACCAGCCGCTGTTGCAAACGGCTAATGCCAACAGTGCAAGCCAGCGCATTAACCAGCACCCTCCCTAAGGCATTTTGGGCGTGAGCAAAAGAACAGCTTCCAAAACCGTATTCTACCGAAGAAGCCTGGGTGCCTTTTTTTTCTGAAGCGAGTAAGCGGGAGGAATACCAGCTTTCGATGTCGAAATTCAAAACGCACTGTGCAGTTTTAAACGGGCGCACGGAAAGCATCAAATGTTGTGCAACTATTCGTGGAGGATGAAAATGGCGAGCTTAAGCCAAAGAAAGCAGGGTTTTACCCTGATCGAGCTGTTGGTCGTGATAGCGATAATCGCAATCTTGGCGGCGATTCTGTTCCCGGTTTTCGCGCAGGCCAGGGAGAAGGCGCGCCAGTCGGCATGTTTGAACAACATGAAACAGCTTGGCATGGCAGTGCATTCGTATTTACAAGATTATGACGACACATTCCCCATGGTGCGCATGCCTGACGAGGCCCATCCCAAGCCGGCGGTGAACTGGGGAACGTTCCACGGATCGAGGTGGAACTGGAAGCGAGCAATCCATCCGTATTTGAAATCCGTAAGTGTTTGGGGATGCCCGTCGAACCAATTCCAGTGGGACAACGCACAGGGGACTGCCCCTGCCCCAACAAGGGGCGACGAAAGCAACTATTGGTATGAGCCCGGCCGGAAGTACGCCGGACAACAGCCGCTTTTGCCGGTCAGCTACGGTTTGAACGGTATGGTGTTCCATGAGGGAGTGCCTACGCTTTGGGGAGAGGAGAACCGCCCCAGGGAGCTTTCGGAGCTTAAGGATCCTTCCAACCTCATCTTCATAGCCGAAAGCCGGGTTGGGCACCCCGACGTACACCCAAGCTGGGTTTATACCACGTTTCAGGGCGGTCTCGGGTGCATGCAGAGCCACCAGAAGGGCGCAAACTTCGTTATGTCCGATACCAGCGCCAAGTGGATGCGCCTGCAGATCACCTTTACGCCGGTTAACAAGTGGTCTAACCCCGGCGACAAAGGGGTGTGGACTCAGAGAGATTACGACAACGCGGTTAAGTACTTCGCGCCGGAGTATCGGTAAAATCTTTGTGGGATCGGGCCTTCAACCGGCGGCTACTGGTTTGGTGAGGCTGGGATAGAAAGTAAAACGCTTGCGTGGCGGCCGCCGGCTCTGTTCTGTATTATTCGTACAGCAACAGAAGCACGGCGGTCTGCCGTTGCATAGTGCTGGTACACGTAGATGCGGATGTCCGCATAGCGTTTGATGGCGCGGCTGTTGGGAGAATCGGTCTTTGGTGCGGAGGATAGGTCTTCGTGCGGGGGGCTGACAAGAAGCACGGTTGTTCCGGTTTTTTTGGAAGCTGTGGAGATGCGCGCAAGCCAGACCCCCAAGCTGGAAGTGTTGTTGTCGAAGCGGTAAAAAAGCACCATGTAGGCGTGCCCGGAAGCCGCTATATCGGCGGTTGCTTGAGCCGCGTCGTCGTCATCCCGCACCCGAATCACGTGCAGTAGATTTTGGCGGATTTCCGCAATTTCAACCAGGTTGGGACTGCGCCCCGCGCCTTGCGTTACCAGGAAAGCGTTTCCGCCCATCCGCTGGGTCGACGCCACTGCTGTGTAAGCCAGCAGTTCTTTTGCCCAGATTCCCTCTCCGAGAAGCTCAACAATGCGCCCTGCCGGCCATCCACCTGTGCCGAGCTCTTGGTCGAGGGCCAGAAAGCCGGTTGGAATGGGATTTACCCTAATCATCTTGGCATAATGTTGTTAGCTTTGCGCTGAGGTAGCGGGGGCACTCAGCATTGAGGTGTCGTTCCCAACTTGGTTCTATGTAAAATGCTGCCTATCCTGCTCGGGCGCGCATATTTTAGTGAACGCCACCCCGTGTTATAATCTTGAGGGAGATGAGCTGATGGTAACTCTTCAGATTCGAACCACATCTCGGTCCCAGATGGTGGACATAACAGATCGGGTAGCCGAGGCTTTAAAGAGCCAAGGTGTGCAGAACGGAATTGCATTTGTATTTGTACCGCACACCACAGCCGGAGTCACCATCAACGAAAATGCAGATCCAGACGTGGTACATGATATCCTCTTTGCGCTGGATCAATGCGTGCCTTGGCGTCATAATGGATACCAGCACATGGAGGGCAACACCGCTGCCCACGTAAAGGCGAGCATGGTTGGTTCGTCGGTCAGTGTACTTGTGAGAGACGGCCGAATGGTTTTGGGCACATGGCAGGCCATTTTTCTCTGCGAGTTTGACGGGCCGCGGACCCGCTACGTTTACGTAAGCGCTCTACAGCCTTGAGGAATGAGCCGCTTAGTGTTTTTAAGTTACGCTTGATTTAAGGGGTAGCTCTTATGCCGCTTCGTTCTAAAATTGATGCAACGCCGCGCGAACAGCTTGAGGCACTCAAGCGCGGCACCGATAGCATTGTTTCGGAAGAGGAACTGCTGGAGCGCTTGGAAAAATCACAGCGGGAAGGGGTTCCTTTGAAGGTAAAGCTCGGGCTTGATCCAACCGCGCCGGATATTCATCTGGGCACCGCTGTGGTTCTGCGCAAGCTGAGGCAGTTTCAGGATTTCGGGCACGAAGTTGTTGTGATAATCGGCGATTTTACAGCGATGATAGGAGATCCAAGCGGCAAGTCGGAGGTAAGGAAACAGCTTAGCCCCGAGGAAGTAAAAGCCAACGCCCGAACTTACGAGGAGCAGTACACGAAAATTCTCGATCCTGAGCATACAAAAGTGGTTTTCAACAGCGAATGGCTGTGGCCGATGAACTTCTACGATGTGGTGCACCTCGCGGCCAAAGCCACGGTTGCAAGGGTGCTCGAGCGCGATGATTTCCAGAAGCGACTGCGTGAGGGACGGCCGCTTGGTGTTCATGAAATTTTGTATCCGCTGTGTCAGGCTTACGATTCCGTAGTTCTGCGCGCCGATGTGGAGATGGGCGGAACAGATCAGCGTTTCAACATTTTGATGGGCCGCGACCTTCAAAGGGAATACGGTCAGCCGCCGCAGGTGGCGCTTTTTATGCCTATACTGCCGGGGTTGGACGGCGTGCAGAAGATGAGCAAGTCGCTTGGCAACTATGTGGGAATAAGCGAGCCGCCGGATCAGCAGTTCGGAAAGCTGATGTCCATCAGCGATGATTTAATGCCGATGTACTTTGAGCTCTGCACCGATATTCCGATGGATGAGGTGCGCCGACTGCTGGCGGGACATCCTATGGAGGCGAAGAAGCGCTTGGCCCGCGAAGTGGTAGAGATGTACCACGGGGCTGAAGCCGCCAAGCGTGCACAGGAGGAGTTCGAAAGGGTGCACAGCCAGCGCGCGCTTCCCGAGGAGATTCCGGACCTGCCGGTGCCTGAGTCCGCGCTGAGAGACGGCAAGCTGTGGATTGTTCGCGCGGTAGCCCTGCTTATCGGGAGCGGCACGGGAGAGGCGCGGCGCCTCGTCCAAGGGGGAGGGGTTAGCTTAAACGGCCAAAAGGTGACAGACGTTAACTTGGAATTCCCCTTTACCGGCGGTGAGATACTGCAAGTTGGTCGCAGGCTGTTTGCCAGGCTGAAGCGCGGTTAGGCTGTTCCCTTCGGATAGGGAAACACGGCTCGACGCTTGTCGCGCCGAGCCGTGCTCTTTTTATTGGGGTTTGAGTTGTGCTAACGCCTTTCGCCGCCGGATGTTTCGGGCCACTTTCCGGTGCCGATGGCTGAAGGTGGGGTGGTTCGGTGTCGAATCGACTGCTGGAGGTTGGGATGGAAATCTCGCGGCGTGGTTTTCAGCGCATCTCTGAGAACCTTCAGCGAGGCATTGCCCGGAATGCGTTCGATGGCGAGTCGCGCATCTTCACGGACATCCGGGTCCTGCAGGCATTTAGCCAGGGACGGAAGAGCTTCACTACCTCCGATGAACCCCAGCAGATTCGCCGCTTCTCTTCGGACCTTTACGGGGTATGTCTTGGCCAGCAGTTTGGTGAGGGCCAGCGAAACCGCCTTTCGTTCTGCGGATGCGTTGGGACGGCCGGCGTGGTGCACTATAACTTTGAGGGCCTCTCCGGCCGCTTTAGCTATGCTTGGATTATCTGAGGCCAGGAGCTCGCCCAGAGGAACAACCGCCTTGGCGCCCATTGGACCGGCGGAGCGCCAGGCCTGGTAGCGAACGTCGGCGTCGGAACTTTTAATGCGCGATAAGAAATCGTTCAATTGGGAATCGCTTACTGCGGCGCATGAGAGAATGTTTGCCGCCGCCAGCAGGGCCGCTGTGAGCGCAAGCAGGATAGCAATCTTTCGCATAGTTTCTCCTCCCGTCAAGAAGTTTTGACGAACAAACGGCGATTAATTGAACGTCAAAACTTCTTGTTCAGAGTTGCCACGGTGCGCGGTAGGGTTGGCTGATCATGCGGTTGGCCTCCTCGTCGCCCTCAAAGCGCTCCGTTTCGAAATTGTAGATAACTTTGCGTCCTAAGATGTAGGCGATGTTTCCAATAGTGCCTAGAGATGCCACGCGGACGCCGGCTTCTATGTCCATGATGGGCTTTTGTCGCGTTCGGATGCACTGCAGCCAGTTTTCGCGGTGGCCGGGGCTTGGTGGGATATGAACACCGCTAGATGGGGGTTCGTACTGTTTCGCTTTGTCTTCGGTCCAGCAGCCGCCGTCTCCGCCTATAACGATGAGGGTGTCTTTATCTCCATAATACTCGGCACCCCAGGAGGCACCGCGGCGCTGGCGTCCCGGCTGGCTCCAAATGAAGGTTAGCTCCGGCTTGGTGAACCGGAACGTGACATCCATCTTTACGGGAACGTCGAACAGGCCGTCCTTGGGAGATTCGCCGGAGGCTTCGACGATGACTTTGCCTTTGATGTTGTCGAGGTTAAGGCACCAGAAAGCCACG
>JBMFPP010000013.1:0-15707 GCA_049969055.1 Armatimonadota bacterium
CGTGCGGTAGGGCAGTTCCAGCATTTGTAGAATCGCTTCGGCATCTCGAGTGAGCGACTCCAGTTCCTCATAGGACGTTTCTGGGTGGCTTATTTTGAACAGCTCTACCTTATCGAATTGGTGTACTCGGAGGAGGCCGCGCGTGTCGCGACCGGCCGCACCGGCTTCGCGGCGGAAGCATGGAGTGTACGCCGTGTATTTGATGGGAAGCTGATGGAGTTCCAAAATCTCATCTCGATGGATGTTTGTTAAAGGCACCTCCGCGGTGGGAATCAGAAAGAGGTCATCTTTTTCCAAGCGGTACATGTCGTCTTCGAACTTGGGCAGTTGCCCAGATCCGACCATGCAGACTCTGCTTGCCAAAGCCGGCGGCCAGACCTCCACGTAGCCGTGTTTAGTGGTATGCACATCCAGCATCATGCTGATCAAAGCCCGCTGAAGTTTGGCGCCCAAACCTTTGAACAAGGGGAACCCAACACCGCCGACGCCGGTGATCTTCGTGGCCGTTTCCGGATCCCATATTCCCAAATCCCGACCGATTTCCCAGTGAGGCCTCGGTTCAAAAGAGAATGTGGGAAGGTCTCCCCACTCGCGGACCACAACGTTTTTGGTTTCGTCCTCGCCTATGGGCACACTGTTGTGGGGTATGTTTGGAATCCGCATAGCCGCCTCGTTCAGCTTCTGCTCTATCTCGGCAACCTCATCGTCCATTGTTTTTATGCGCTCGGATACCTCCCGCATTTCTGCAATGAGCGCAGAAGCGTCTTGGCCAGCCTGTTTGAGTCGGGCAACCTCGGAGGAAGCGGCGTTGCGGCGGGCCTTCAGAGACTCCACCTCGGCGAGAAGCCGGCGGCGCTGTTCATCCAGAGAGATAAACTGCTCCAACCAAACCAATCCGTCGCCTTTTTTGTGGCTTATCGCCTCACGGACCTCCTCAGGCTTGGTGCGGATTATCTTTGGATCTAACATATCAAGCTACATGCCTCCATTGGAAGAGATTTAGGAAGAGGTGCTTTCAACGGATTACCGTAGATCACTCGGAACTGTGCCGACGTTTTGACCAGGTACTAAAGCGGCAAGCCTAGGATGCCACCACTGCTGAGTGAACCACTGGCTTGGATCGCTTTGCTGCAAAGAACCGGTTTTTCTTTCTGCATCCCCTATAAAGATCACTTCAATGGGTCCGGAGACACCCTTGCGCAGAGGGAATCTGGACAGCGCGCGAATAGTAACAGAATCTGCACTGCCAACCAAGCTGAGCGTCCATAATGCGACAGTGCGGACCTCTGCTAGGAAGATGGATAATGCCTCCCGGGTGGCTGGTACGGCAGATTTGTTTACGGTTACAACCGCAGAATGAGTTCGCGGATCCATAATGAATCCGGACACGACCAGCCTATCTCCGAGTTCCTGTCTTACGCTTTGGGATATCAACTGCAGAAGAGCCTGCTCTGAAGAAGACAGCGTTTCGCGGAGCGCCGAGCGCTCTTCCTCCGAACCGCCTGCTTTGCTGGGCGGCGTTTGCTGTTGGTTTGGCGCAAAGCCCGGAGAGGCCGAAGCAGGCGGCGTGCTTTGCGGCGTGTTGGAGGGAGTTCTCAATCCTGGCGGCATTTCAGCGGGGGATACAGCAGGCTGTGTTGGTGTGGAAGGCGGCTCCTGACTGACTTGGCTTCGCGTAGCCTTCCAAGCCAAGCCCGCACCGAGCGCAACGGCCACCAATGCTGTGGCGGTAGTAAGTAGGATCCAGTGCCACCACTGCCAGCGCTCCCCGCCTTTTGCTTCCTGCTGTTCTAGTTTTTCAAGCTTCTCGGCGTACTCCGGGTTGTCCGGATCCAAGTCCAGGGCCATCTGGTACCACTGCACGGCCTCGCTTATCTGACCCTGGTCTCTGTAGATATCCCCTATCAGCACGTGAAGCGTTGGGTCTTTCGGGGTTTGCTTCAACAGCTCTGTACATTTGTCCAGTGCGTCTTTGTATCGGCCGCGGAGACGCAGGAGGTTGGCCTCGGCAAGCTCTGAGTAGTTGCCGTGTTCAGGCGTTGGTGTTTGGCCATTTCCGTGCTGAGGCATTGATTTTTCACCGCGCACTGTGTCATCCATGTTACTCGCCCGATCCAAAAAAACTACCGCCAAGGGTATCATATGTGTTCACCGGCTTTCCTGTCAAGCTCCAAGGGAGAGCGCGTCGCAAGCTCTGAAGATGCGGACCGGTTCGGGAGGAGATTTGAAACCCGCAGTGTAAAACAAAGCTAGAAAAAGTTAATCCTTTGAAATCGCTCCTGAGGTAGTGGTCATGGACAAGAGGGTTTTTGGCTTTACTTTGATTGAGCTGTTGGTGGTTATAGCCGTCATTGCCATTCTGGCGGCTATACTCTTTCCCGCTTTTGCCCAGGCTCGGGAGAAGGCGCGAGCTTCGGCTTGCTTGAGCAACATGAAACAGCTTGGCTCGGCCATATCCCAATATCTTCAGGATTGGGACGACTACTATCCGATGAACAGGTTTCCTGGCGGCACTCGGTACGGCGGCACCGTGGGCGCTTGGAACTGGAAGCGCGCCATTCTTCCGCTTGTCAAGAGTAGAGACGTTTTTCTCTGTCCGTCGAACGAAGCCGCGTGGAGCAGAAACGCCAATTTCACGGACGTTGTGGGCGACGAATCTAATGTTTTCTTCAAGGACGAGAAAGATTGGCTTCCGATTTCCTACGCGTACAACGGCAGTCGCTTCCACGAGTGGATCAAGGTTACCTGGGGTGTTCTTGAGGTGGAACCGGTGCACGCCAGCGAAATTAAAGAGCCGGCATCCACCATAATGCTGCTTGAGAGCAGGGGGCAGATGCCAGACTTGGGCGCATGGATGCTTCCCACCACATGGCAGGGCAAAAAAGGATGGTTCCAGACGCATTTCAAGGGGTGCAATTGGGTTATGGCCGACTGCCATGCGAAATGGTTGCGCCTGCAGCAAACGATGAGCCCGAAAGAGATGTGGAAAGATCCGCGTCCTGAATACACTCAGAAGACGTACGACGTTTGGCTTAAACAGCTGGCACCGGAGTATTGGTAACCTGAAGGCCTGAGAATTTTCCTTATTCAGCCTCGGCGCTCCGCCTTCTGGGATCGGTCCAGGGCGGAGTGAAATTATTTGCGGTTTCAATCCCGCAGGCGGGATTCTCTTTCGACGTTTGGCCCATTCCCATGATGGTTTTGGCTCCGGTTCCGCAGTAGAATGCAGCGATCGGATTGTTTTCTGGCATGTGAGCGGAGGATAGGCGCTGAAGCCACCTTAATTAACATGTCTGCCTGTTAAAACTTCTTTGGGTTGGTGGGCGGTGGGGGATTCGAACCCCCACGGGTTGCCCCGGCGGATTTTAAGTCCGCTGCGTCTGCCGTTCCGCCAACCGCCCCGGTTCATCCCCACCGGCGAGCAAGTTCCCTCGATCCGATGGTTTTGCGCGCGGCAATATAGTATCACGGTGCGCCGTTGACGTCAATGTTTTTGGGCGTGCGCATTTGCTTTCGCTGTGGCAGGCAACTTGTTCGGCGAGTTTCGGAAGGAAGCGTTTGGACGCAGTGGAAAACAATACTGCGCATATTCTAAAATGTTGGAGGAAACCTCAAATCAAAGCCAGAACATCAACCACTACGCTTGAACGCCCGCAGTCCTCTGCGGGAGTTGTTCTTTCACATACTGAATTAAGAGGTACGACTCAGGAGGAAACAATGCCCGAACCCAGCGCTGTTTCGGGATACGACGCTGATGTGGTGGTTATAGGGGGAGGCCCTGGGGGATACGTGGCCGCAATTCGTGCCGCCCAGCTCGGCGCTCGAACCATCTTGGTTGAGAAGAACAAACTTGGGGGGACGTGCCTCAATGTCGGCTGTATACCAACCAAGGCCCTCCTTCACAGCGTTGAGGTGCTGGAAGCGGCCAAAAATGCGGCGTCTTTCGGGGTTCAGGTAGAGAATGTGAAGCCGGATATCGCCCGCATGATGAAGCGCAAAGACGATATCGTGAAGCGCTTGGTTACCGGCATCGGCTTCTTAATGAAGAAAAACGGCATCGAGGTTGTTGAGGCCGAGGGCAGGCTTCTGAAAGACCGTGTTGTTCAAGCCGGAGATAGGACAATTCGCGCCAAGAATGTGATACTTGCGCTTGGCTCGGTAATTGCCCATGTTGACATACCCGGGCTGGAAGAGTATCTAACGAGCGATGACTGTTTGACTATGACCGAAATTCCCGAAAGCATGGTGGTGATCGGTGCCGGCGCGGTAGGCATGGAATTCGCTTACATGTACCATAAGCTCGGCACGAAAGTTACCGTTGTTGAAATGATGCCCCAGATCCTTCCAAACATAGATGGCGAGTGCGCCGCTCAACTGCACCGCTCGCTGAGCAAGGACGGAATGCGGATCTACACGTCCGCACAGGTGCAGAGCGCCAAGCGCGCTGACGGTGCTTGGGAATTGGAGGTTTCAACCGAGAAGGGTCCTCAGAAGGTGACGGTCCAGAAGGTGCTGATGGCTGTTGGGCGGATTCCGGCAACCGAAGGCGCTGGTTTGGAGGAGGTGGGAGTTAAGCTTTCCAAGCGGGCGATTGTAGTGGACGACCACATGCGGACTTCCGTGCCCGGAGTGTACGCCGTTGGCGATGTAGTTGGCGGACTCCAGCTGGCGCACAAGGCGTCCGAAGAGGGCAAGGTGGCCGCCGAGAATTGCTGTGGTTTGGATGTGAAGATGGATTACCGCTTTATACCCGGAGCTGTGTACACGAATCCGGAAATTGCCACGGTGGGAATGACGGAGGAACAAGCCCGGCAGGCCGGCTATGATGTGCGCGTTGGACGCTTCTCGTTTCAGGCTTTGGGCAAGGCGCTGGCTATAGGCTCCAGAGAGGGCTTTGTAAAGGTGATCGTTGATGCCAAGTACGGCGAAATTCTGGGCGTGCACATGGTTGGTCCGCACGTAACAGATCTGATATCGGAAGCTGTTGTCGCCATGAAGTCAGAGGCCACCGTGGAGGAGCTTGGACGGGCAGTGCACCCGCACCCAACACTGCCAGAGGCCATAATGGAGGCCGCCTTAGACGCAATGGGTCAAGCTATACATTCCTAACGTTTTCCGCAACCCGCTTTGCTGATTCAGAGTGACTCGCGATGAAATACGTTGTTCTGATACCGGACGGGGCAACCGATCATCCTTTGGAAGAGTTGGACGGCCAAACCCCCCTGCAGGCGGCCAAAACACCGAATTTAGACACCCTGGCTTCCAAGGGGATTGTCGGGATTGCGCACACCATTCCTGAAGGAATGCCGCCTGGAAGCGATGTGGGCAACCTCTCGGTCTTCGGGTATGACCCGAGGCGGCACTACACCGGCAGGGGCCCCATTGAAGCCGCCAGTATGGGGGTGCCTTTAAATCCTCGGGACGTGGTATATCGGTGCAACCTGGTTAGCACCGACGGGGAGGTTTTGCTGGACTACAGCGCTGGGCACATCGGCAGTGAGGATGGACGGGTGCTGATTGAACACTTGGCCGAGGAGATAGGCAGCCGGAGGTTCAGCTTCTACCCGGGGGTGAGCTACAGGCATTTGATGGTGTGGAGGGACGGCACTCCGGATCAGCGCTGTGTGCCCCCTCACGACATTGTGGGAAAGCCGTTTGAGCCGCATCTCCCTGAGGGCGACGGCGAAGAGGTTCTCCATTCTCTCATATGGGATTCTCTCGAGATACTCGACGAGCACGATATCAACAAGCGGCGCCGCGATGAAGGTTTACTGCCTGCCAACATGATTTGGCCTTGGGGCCAAGGCTTTGCTCTGAGTTTGCCCTCCTTCTTTTTGCAGTACGGGGTTACCGGAGCCGTAATAGCGGCAGTGGATCTGGTCCGCGGCATTGGCAAGCTTGCGGGTTTTAGGGTGGTGGATGTTCCCGGAGCAACCGGATACTTGGATACGAACTACCGCGGAAAGGCGGAGGCGGCTTTGAGATCCCTTGAAGAAGTGGATCTTGCCGTGATACATGTGGAAGCCCCAGATGAAGCCGGCCATTTGGGCGATATCGAGGCAAAGATCGAGGCCATAGAGCGTATAGACCGCTTGGTTGTTGGCACCCTTAGGGAAGGCCTTTCGAAGTTTGAAGAGGGATACCGAATACTCGTTATGCCCGACCACCCAACACCTATAGACTGCCGCACTCACTGTGCGGAGCCCGTGCCTTTCGTGATATACGACTCTACGAATGAGCGCAGCGGCCCGTCTATCCCATTCGACGAGCGCGCTTTGGAGGAAAGCAAGCTGGTCGTGGAGGACGGTTGGAAGGTAATGGGGCTTTTGGTGCGCGGAGGGGAATAATTGGCTGTAATACAACCCTTCAGAGCTGTTAGGTACAACCCGGAGAAGGTGGGTGATTTGGGGGCGGTAACAGCGCCGCCGTACGATGTGCTTTCTGCCGAGGACTGCGAGCGCCTGCGCCAAAGGCATCCGTACAACGTGATCCGCCTCATCTTAGGCCCCCAGCTTGATCCCTCCGACGATCAGCGCTACGAAGATGCGGCTCGCACATGGCGGCAGTGGCTTGCCGATGGAATTTTAATGACCGAAAGCGAGCCGGCACTGTACGTTTGCCAGCAGGAGTTTGAATGGGAGGGGCGCAGTTACAGACGAAAAGGCCTGGTGTGCTTGGTTCGCCTTGAGCCGTACGAAAACAAGGTGATCCTTCCACACGAGCACACGTTTCCATCCCACAAGAGGGACCGCTACAAACTGCTTGAAGCCACCAAAGCCAATTTGGACTCCGTGTTCGGAATATACGATGAAGAGCGGGGATGCGTGTCGGATCTGCTTGGGCAGGCCACTGCTGGAACACCTATGATAGTTGCTGAAGCCGACGGGGAGGTCCACCAAATATGGCGCCTCTCCGACCCTTTGCTTATTCGCGAAGTGGCAGACGCTTTGGCACATGAACCCATAGTGATTGCAGACGGCCATCACCGATACGAAACGGCTCTCGCTTACAAGGTCGATCAGTTTGTGAAAAGCGGTGTTAGACTGCCGGCGCTGGACTACGTGCTTATGACATTGTGCAGCATAAAGGACCCTGGACTGCTGGTACTGCCAACCCACCGGGTTGTGGCTCTTCCCCCTGGAGTTAGCATTGCACCGGATGTGGTTGTTTCGAAGCTCATAGAAGGCTTGGCGTTCGGCTACAACGCGGAGGAGTGCGTCTCCGTGGATCACCTTCTGGAAAAGTTGAAGGAGAACTCCAATAGGGGATTTCGGGCGTTTGGCGTATATGTTGGTGCTGACAACTGCTACATGGTTAGATCAAAGAGCGCCGTTTCTTCGTATCCGGCAGAGGATATGGATGCATTGGCAAAAGATGTAGTAGAACGCCTGCCGGATCTGCTTGGAGTCAGTTCTGTGAATCTGGGTTATACACAGTCGGCAAGCCAGGCTGTGCGTGAGGTTGATTCCGGCAAGGCGGTTATGGCCGTCCTTGTGAACCCTGTGCCCGTATCAGAAATATTTTCGGCCGCCGTGAGCGGCCGGCGCATGCCCGAGAAGAGCACCTATTTCTTCCCTAAACTGCGCAGCGGCCTGTTGATGCGCAGTTTGGAGGACCCCGAGCCGCATGCTCTTCTCTAAAACGTCAGGCGAGCAATCAGCGTTTCAGCTTCGTTCCCCAGCCGTGTTTCAGCCATGCGCATTTGCCTTGTCCCTTTGAAGATTGAAATCAGGAACCCATTGGCCAACATTCGACGATTCCTAGCGCTGGCGGGACAGATTGCCGAGTATAAGCCGAATCTGGTTTGCCTGCCGGAATGCGTTTTTACGGGTTACATGGACCAAGAGCATGAGCTTCGTCGGTTTGCCGAACCGATTCCGGGCCCGATAACTGCAGAGATGGCCCAACTTGCAAGCAGATACCGGTTTCACCTGTGTTTCGGCCTTTTGGAGCGCGCTTCTGACGGCGTGTACAGCTCGGCTGTGCTTTTGGATGATCGGGGCCGAATATCGCTGGTGCACCGCAAGATTGCAGAGCAGGCGCCGTTTTTAAGCGGAGATCGGGTGGAGAGTACGGAAACCATATTCGGCAAGCTGAGCATTCTCATCTGCGGCGATTTGTTCCACAAAGAGATTATCAAGAAACTGGAGCAAAATCTGAAGCTTTTGCTTGTTCCTATGGCGCGCTGTTTCGATGGACAATCGCCGGATAGGGAGCGGTGGGAGAGAGAAGAGCGCCTTGGATACCTGGAGGCGGTAAAGCAGATCGGGACACCCACTGCCGTTGTCAACTTGCTTGAGTGCGGCGAGAACACCTCCTTCGGCGGGGCAATGGTGGTGGGTGCCAATGGCAGATTGCTGGCTGAGTCTCCGCATGGCACGGACGAAATCCTGGTTTACGACATGCCATGAATACTGTTTGTTTGCCAAAGCTTCTTGTTGAAAGCGAGCCCGTTGTTCCCGCCGGCGCGGAGTGTGAAGATGCCAAGTCGGATTTTGGCTAAGCCGGCTCAAGAAACAGCGTGTGGCTGGCGTCGTCGTACGCCAACATCTCGGCGTAGCGGCCCCAATCCACGATGGTGTCCAACTGCCGTGCCGCTTCGTCCGGTGGAAGTTCCAGCTCCAATGCCTGCTGAACAACTTCCCGTTTTAAGCGCTGCCCATCGGCGGCGTTCAGCATTCCCAGGAGCCAGCGGAAGATCGGCAGGCGCCGTATGCGAGTGGCAAAAATCTCTTTGCGGGCCAAAATCGAGGCTTCAGCGAAGGTTTCCCCCAGAGGCGTCAGAGTGATGTCTCCCTGTGCGATGGTTATAAAGCCCAACAGCTCGGCGACCTCTGTGAGGTGCAACAAATGGTCAGAGTCGGCATGCAGGTCTGCCGCCAGGCGGTGGATGTCGCAGCGGTGGCCCGCGGTTTCATAAAGCAGTTCCAAAATTCCAGCGAGGTCGTGGGCGGTAACAGGCGGCAAAAACCTGGTGCGCCCCTGCTCGCCGGGGGCTACGCCCAGTTCCAGCTGCTCCGGCAGTGTTTGCCCCGCCAGTATGGCGTATACCTTGTCAACCCAGTCTAGGAACTTAGGCGACCTGCGCTGGCGCGGGTGGGGGAGGTCTAACACCAATTCATTTACCACCCTGCCTGGATCTTTCTCCATGAGTATTATTCGGTCTGCCGTGAACACGGCTTCTTCAATATTGTGGGTGACCATCAGAATGGCTCGGGTAGGGATCTTTCCCTCAGTCCACAGCTCAAGAAGTTCACCGCGCAGGGCCTCGGCGCTTAGGACATCCAACGCGGAGAAAGGCTCATCGAGGCAGAGGAGCTCCGGTTCCACCGCCATGGCTCTGGCAAAGCCGACTTTTTGCCGCATACCTCCGGAAAGTTCGCGCGGATAGGCCATCTCGAAGCCGTCCAAGCCAACACGGTCCAGCAGGTCAAGCGCACGGGCAGTGCGAAGCTTCGGAGGAATGCCGCGGGCTTTGAGGGCTACCTCCACATTTTCCAAAACGGTCAGCCACGGAAAGAGGGCAAACGTTTGGAACACTATAGTGGCTTTGGGATTGACGCCTTGTAGAGGAACGCCCCGGTAGAGCACCGTACCATCTGTGGGCCGTTGGAGCCCGGTGATGATGCGCAGAAGAGTGCTTTTGCCACAGCCCGAGGGTCCCAATAGGCACACGAATTCTCCTTCGCGGATCCCGATGTTTACATCTTGAACCGCAACAAACTCCCGGGTCCCACTGCGGTATCTCTGGCTCACATGTTGAAGTTCCAGCAGGTAGCCGTTTTGGTTCATATTGGTTACTCCATTCGATAGCGTGCTTCAGCCACCCGATACAAGCGCCGCCACAAAAGGCGGTTGATCAGTACAACAGCAAGGATCATCGACAGCGTTGAGGCCAAAAGCAGGGGGTAGTCGCCGGTAGCAGTGGCGCGGGCTATCAAAGCGCCGATTCCGGTGGTGTAGAGCGTGCGTCCTCCGAACGACACATGTTCCGCAACAATGCTGGCGTTCCAGGCACCACCGCTTGCGGTAATAGCCCCTGTGATAACGTATGGAAATAGGGCCGGCAGGTTTAGGATGCGCCAGTAGCCCCAACCGCTCAACCGCATTAGAGACGCAGTGTATTTTAGGTCCTGCGGTATAGCCGAAGCCCCTGCGATTACATTGAAAAGCAAATACCACTGGGTGCCTGTTAGCATCAGAAGTATTGCCGCGAGGTTTAGACCAGCCGGCAGGTGTACCAGCGCGAGCAGAAACACGGGAAACAAAGCGGTAGCCGGCACCGATGCCGCAACCTGCACCACCGGCTGGACTTTGGCGGCCAGGCGCGGATTCGACCCGATTGCCACTCCCACAGGAATGGTCCATGCCAATGCAATGCTGAGAGCCACAGCCACACGGAGAAGCGTCGCCAACGCGCCGAGGGCGATCTGCCCCCACTGCAGGAGGGGCACGTTGATGAGCATGGCGCCAGCGCGGTAAGCACCGTAAGCGAGGGCAATGCCCCCAACCGCCGCTATTAAGTATAAAGACCGGGATGGACTGTCTCTCCCCGTCTCTAGCATACCTCCCGGAGGGGAGAGGCGGGCGAGTTCAGCGTCCATCCACTCTCCCAGAGGCTTCCAAAGGGCTCGCGAAACCCATTTGGTGAATGAGGAGCCGCAGAGCAGATTATAGAACCAAGAAGTTGGAGGGTTTTCGCTTTCTACCATCTCTAGCTTAAAGCGGTCGGCCCAGGCCAAAAGCGGCCTCCACACCAACTGATCAAGCGCCACAATTACCAGCACCAGCGTGCTCAAACCCCAGATGATTGCTTCAACGTCCCCTTTGTTGGCGGCTTCCTGGAGGTAAGCGCCGAGCCCCGGCAGGCGAAAGTCGCGCTTGCCAACGGTGAATATCTCGGCCGCCATCAGGAAGAACCAGCCGCCGGCCCAGCTCATCATGCTGTTCCACAGAAGGCTCAGAGCGGCAAAGGGAAGTTCCAGGTATTTCAGGCGCATCCATCCGTTCAGCTGAAACACTGAGCTTGCTTCCTGAAGCTCTTTGGGAATGGTGGTTAGGGACTGATACCACGCAAACGTCAGGTTCCATACTTGGCTTGTGAATATCAGCACGACCGAAGCAACCTCTGCCGCTATACGCGTGGGCAGGACTGCCGCCAAGCCAAGCAGAACTACCGGCAGAAAAGACAGGATTGGGACGCTCTGCAGAACGTCGAGAAGAGGCAGTAGGATCTGCTCGGCGCGGCGGTTGTAGGCGGCGAGTCTGCCGTATATCAGGGAGAAGAGCACTGAAAGGGTGTAAGCTCCCAGCATCCTTGCCACCGAGAAGGAAGCGTACCAGGGCAGAACGTGCTTGGAGAGAGAAATAGAAGGCCCCTTAACCTCGGCAGGGGCGTTTAGTGCTAAGCGCACGCCGATGTATATTACAACGGTGAGTCCAACAAGCACAATAACATCGGCGAAGGTCAAGTTTCTTGCAAACGCTTGTTCGGTTTTGAACAAACGGACGATGCGGTTTACCCCGGCGCTCAGCGCAGACAGGGTTTTTCCTTTACCTTCCCTTGAAGTCCTGGAAATCTCTGGTCTCATTGCCGCGACTTCTAGTTTAACGTACAAGCTGTGGGTATCGCAATCCTAACAGCAGTATATGAGTGAGTTCTACAACTTGAAGGAGTGCTAATCAATGCCCTGGAATGAGCAATCGGATTTGAATTCAACCAGGCCTGGTAGAAGAATTGTGGCTTGGAGGCAGCATTGTGTTCGATATACTGTTGGTGGGCGGAAGTGTTTTGGATGGAAGCGGGAGACCTGCCTTCCGCGCGGACGTGGGCGTGGTTGGCGACCGCATTGTTGAGGTCGGTGAGCTGTCTGGAGCGGAAGCGGCCCGCAGAATTTGTGTTCAGGGTTTGGCAGTGGCTCCCGGGTTCATCGATATCCACTCTCACTCCGATTTCTGTTTGCTCGCAAACCCCCTTGCGTTCAGCAAAATTACGCAGGGTGTAACCACAGAAGTCAGCGGCAACTGCGGCTTTTCGGCAGGGCCAATAATCGGAGACAGTGCTGGGAGAGATTTTGACAGATACTTAAGCGAGCTGGAGATCGCAAATAGGTGGCGTACTAAAGTCCCGGCTAAAGCCGGTCCTACTTTGGGTGAATTCCTGGATCTGCTGGAGGAAACGGGCATCGCTGTGAACTTCTGCACGCTGGTTGGGCACGGTAACATCCGGAATGCCGTACTCGGTGCATCGTCTAAGCCTGCCAGCACCGAGGACTTGGAGCGCATGCAGGAGCTTGCCCGCGAGGCTTTAGAACAGGGCGCCGTCGGCATTTCTACTGGGCTTATCTATCCTCCCGGCTGTTACGCAAACACCGATGAGCTGTCAAATCTGGTTGGGGCTGTTTCAGCGCACGGAAAGATTTTGTACGCCACCCACATGCGCAACGAAAGCGACAGGCTTGAAAGCGCATTGGCGGAGGCCATAGAGATAGGGCGGAGGTCCGGCGCCAGGGTGCAGATATCTCACCACAAGGCTTGCGGTCGGGCCAACTGGGGTAAAGTGGCGCAAACACTGCAGATGATAGATGAAGCGGTGGAGAGCGGCGTAGATGTGTGGGCCGACCAGTATCCTTACACGGCTACCTCTACTAGTCTGTCTGCCTTACTGCCGAATTGGGTGCACGAAGGCGGCCGAGACGCCGCTTTGGCCCGTTTATCCGATCCGATTTCGGTTCAGAAGATACGGGGCGAATTGGTCGGCAAACACGCCTCGGAGTACAAAGGAAGCTACTACCAGGCCGTGATGATAGCCGGAGTGAAAAGCGAGAAGAACGCGTGGACGGTTGGAAAACGGCTTGCAGAAGTAGCGCATGAATGGGGGGTTGATCCTGTCGATGCTTTGATTCGGCTTTTGCACGAGGAGGAGCTTTCCGTATCCATGTGCAATTTCGCAATGTGCGAGGAAGATATTGAAACTGTAATGCGCCATCCCAGGGTGAGCATCGGGTCTGATGCATCGGCTCGGATGCCGGATGGCCCATTGGGGCGCGGCAGGCCGCACCCGCGGGCCTACGGAACTTTCGCACGGGTTCTCGGTCGGTACGTGCGCGAGCGCAGAGTGATTTCTCTGGAAGAAGCCGTAAGGAAGATGACTTCGCTTCCGGCCAGTATACTCAAGCTGAAAGACCGCGGTCTGTTGAAGCCCGGCTTTTACGCCGATATAACGGTTTTCAACCCCAATACCGTTGCCGACGCGGCCACTTACAAAAATCCTCACCAAACGGCTGTGGGGATACAACATGTGCTCGTTAACGGCAAGCTAGTGGTGGAAAGCGGGCGGGTTACCGGGGCGACTCCTGGGCGCGTACTGCGGCTGAGGGCCGGCGGGTCGGTGGAGTAGGGGCCTGTATTCGGTGCGCAGAAAAACCGTGGCCACTCGATCTGAGTATAACTTTCTCCAATAAGGTGATACTTCCATTGTACGCGCCAGGACGGCCCAAGTATCCACCAAAGCGAATTTAACCTCGTATTTGTCTAAAAGCGCCTGCCAGTTCGGCTGAACGCGGTGGATGGCGATGAAATCCTCAAAGGGTCCTCCGTAGTACACCTCGGCTCTACCATCGATGAACACTGGGTGTTCCGGCAGGTGCCAGATCAGGTATCCGCCCCACCGATATTCGTTCCACATGCGGCCAGAGAGTTTTACGCGCTTTATGAAGGCCACAGCGTCTTTCGGAAAAGATTCGGCTTCAATGGAGCGTTCGAACAAAGGCTTGCCGCGCAGCGGCAGCAGCAAGCCGATGGCGGCCAGGACTGCAGTAACCGCCGAGGCGGCGTTAAGCGCGGTTTTGGTATTAATGTGCGTTCCGAACTCTCCTAATGCGCTTGAGAAACTGTGAGAAACAATCGGTGCCGCGGCTATAAGGAAAAGCGGAATGTGGCGTACCGAGTACAGAGACATATGCAAAAGCACCACGATCAGCAGGAGGTCCCCCGTGCTTACCAGTGTGCGCCGCCACGCAAGGCCGAGCAACAGCGCTACTATCAGCAGTTCGAAAAGGCGGTATCCGGGATCGTGGAAGTCCGGCGAGAACCACTCGATTATGATGTGCATTACCTGTGGATGCGCCGTGAGCCTGAAGGGATACGCCAGGAGCGACCACCCGTATGGGTTTACCATGCTGGCGGCCAAGCTGGCGGCTATTGTTGGCACAAGGAGCAAGCTCTTACTCCGATTTTCGTCCTCGCGGACGACCCAATCGAGCAAGTCTCCCACAAGGTAGGAGCACATCACTAGCGTTCCAACAATGAAACCGCCGTGCAGGTTGGCCCACACTAATGCAAGAGGAGGTATCAGCCAAAGAGAGGCTGTGCGGTTGTTTGTGCGAAAATCGTCAAGCAAAATGATCAGAGCGGCTAAGAACAGGTATGTGAACATTTGCGGGCGAACATCCCAAAAGTAAACCCCTGCCAGCGCAGTAAAGCACACAACAGTGCTGGCAAGCCAATGTCTTCCACTCCGCCGCAGTGATAAGAAAAGCGTTAGTGACAAGGCAGTTCCGATGACCGCGGTTTTCAGGAACACAAGCCAGACGGGTTTCAGCTTGGCGTAAACTAGGTAAAAGAGGACGTCGGCTGCCCACTCATGTACTATCCAGGGGCGGCCGCGGGCTGTAAAAGAAAAAGGATCTGTATGTGGAATGGAACCAGTGTTCCAGATCAACTTTCCGGCGGCCAACTGCCACCACAGATCTACACCGGGGACAGCACCAAGGGTGACGGCGAAGCAGAGGATGACTCCGGTAACTATCGGCAGTAAATCCATGGGGGACGCGGGCTGGGAACGTCCGCGCATTTCGCTCACTTTATCGATGCAAACGCTTCGCGTGCCGCTTCAACGGTGGCGTCGATATCTCCTTCGGTGTGTGCTGTGGATACGAAAACCGCTTCAAATTGGGACGGCGGGAGGTATACACCGCGCTCGGCCATTGCCCAGAAAAAGCGCGCGTACAAGTCTGTGTTAGCCAGCTTTGCGGACTGGTAATCGATCACCGGCCCCGGCGTAAAAAAGCACGTCAGCATCGATGCGGCGCGGTTTACGGTGACCTGAATACCGGCTTCCTTCGCGGCGTTTCTCAGGCCTTTTTCCAAGCGCGATGAAAGCACGTTGAGGTTCTCGTAAACGCCGGGTTTAAGTAGCTCCTGCAAAGTGGCTAAGCCTGCCGCCATTGCAACCGGATTCCCGGAGAGCGTCCCTGCTTGGTAAACCGGACCCGAGGGTGCCACCATCTCCATGATCTCTCTGCGGCCGCCGTAAGCTCCCACAGGGAAACCGCCGCCTATGATCTTGCCAAGTACGGTAATATCCGGAAAGACGCCGAACTCCGCCTGGGCCCCGCCGTAGGATATTCGAAACCCTGTTATGACTTCGTCGAAGATAAGAAGGCTTTGGTGTTTGGCAGTTATTTCCCGCAACCCTTCAAGGAATCCATGCTTTGGGACAACCACCCCCATATTTCCCGCAACCGGCTCCACAATAACTGCGGCGATTTGGTTTCCAATCGACGCGAATACATCGGCTACCGCGTCGATGTTGTTATAGGGCACCGTTATAGTGTCTGCGGCCGTGGAGTCTGGCACACCAGGAGTATCGGGGATTCCGAAGGTGGCTACGCCGGACCCAGCGCGGGCAAGCAGTGAATCGACAT
>JBMFPP010000014.1:0-15692 GCA_049969055.1 Armatimonadota bacterium
CGCCGCTGGCTCGGCCACCTTGGGTTCCCACGCCACAGAAGCAAGCTTGAAGTCGCTGAACCTGGCTGTGCGCACATCGCCGCTGGCGTGAGAGGTGGCCGCCAAGCCGAGGAAAACCTCCGACGGCATATTGGGAATGGTCGCCTCAGCTATCTTTACTGGGTTGCTGCCGTCTTCGGACTTGTACGCAGTGAAGGTATTGCCCTTGCGCACAAGCATAACCCAGGTTCCAAACCTGAACCAGTTGTCTCCGCCGGCATCGCTGGAAGCGCCATCCGCCGTCGGCCTCCACTGCAGACGCACACCGTGCATAAATGTGCCGCAGGCAAATGCGTGCACAGAACCAGCGTCCAGCGTCGCGCGGGCCATAATGCCGGCCTTGCTCCAGTCGGTGGGACCGCCGTGGGTTACATCAAGAACCCTTACCGCGGCGGTGAAGTCCCCGCTGACCTTATTTGGCAGATAGGCATAGCGGAACTCATCGGCGTTGCCCCAAATATCGGCGCCGTCGGCTTCGATCGTCACAGTCTTGCCGTCTATCTTGGTACTCCCGCCCTCGGTGTTGATGTCCTCGCTCTTCAGCTTGGTCACATCCACATCAGCAAGCTCGGCAGGACCAAATCCGGCGCCGGCGATCTTAACCTCCGTCACCACCGACTTGCCGGGCTCCGCAACCACGTCCACCGGAGCAGGAACAGAAGCCGCATATCCCTTCACGCTCAGCTTGTAGGTGCCGGGTGGAACTTCTATCGCGAAGGAACCGTCAACATCGCTCGTGGAGGTTGTGAACTTCTTGCCGGAGGCATCCACCAGCTCCACCGTCATCCTGGCCGCACCGGTCCCCGTCTCGGTTACCACTTTACCGGCCACAACGCTCGTGCTCAAAGACAGCGGCGTCATAATAGCGGCGCGGTTCTGGCTTCCGGCACCACCGCCGCCCTGGTTGCCCAGAATGGCGATAACATTCTCACCATCCCAGTTGATGTACTGAGCGGGGATTAGATAGTTACGCGAGGTGTTCCACTGCCACAGCATGTGGCCGACGTAGTGCCCGTTGAAGAAGGTCACGTCGCTGTCGTCAACCTGGAAGTTCCAGAGGGAGAAGGCGCGACCCTTAAAATCAGCCAGGCTGGCGGGCATCCGGAACTTGATGCGGTACCAGAACCAGCTGTAGTTGGGAACCGGGTTGCCGGCCTGCAGATCGGCAGGCCAATCGACATCCACCCAGTCGGCAGTTTCCTTAAAGTCCGGTTTGGCGGGATCCAAGCTCTCAGGGCGGATGAGGGTGGAATCATCAACGCCGCCCCAAGCCTTCACGGTCACCTTCACGTCTTTGGATGCAGTGCTCAGGTCAATGCTCGGTATCGGCTTCGCCTTCAGATCGGCTTTCACGGCCGCATCCTTGACGGTAACCTTCACGGCGGCGCCAACCGGCTCCACGCCTCGCCCAAGCGCCATTAGCTCGTACTCTCCAGGAGGCACGGGCACAGCAAATGTGCCTTCCGCGCTGATGTTAACCACCACAGTTTCCTTGGCGCCGGCAATACTCACCTGCCCGGTGGTGATGGGCTTACCAGCCTCATCCGTTACGGTTCCGGACAGGAGGTACAAAGGCGAAACCGCGGTGAACGGGCCGTATGTGGCCTCGCACACCATATTGACATCCATGTTGTGCGCCGTTTGGGCAAGGCCAACGAGCACATCATCCCTGTTCAAGCCGGGAAAGTCTTCAACGGTGACTGAGCTTCCGGACTGCTGGAACACCACACCGTCAGTGGAGGTAAACGGTGTGATCGTGCCGTCGAAGCGCACCAAACGCAGGTAAATCGGCGGCTGAGCAGTAGTCGGATTCTCGGCAAAGTTGGCGCCGGCTCCATCGTCACGGCGTCCCTCCCAACCAACACCAAACCGACGAGGCGATTCAAACAGATATACGTAAGCCGCCGAGGGATCGTTGGAGGACCGGATCATGATTCCGGCTTTCGAGTAGGAATCTGCAGGTGCTTCCAAACCGCTGATAACCTGCAGGGTTGCCTGGAAGTTGCCCGTAACCTTCTGGTACAGGAAGCTCATTCCGTCGGCGGAGCCCCAAATATCGGCTCCGCTGGCGGTCATGGTCAGCCTTCCATTCTCAATCTTGGTTATCTCGCCGATGTCGTTGGTATCACCAACTCGCTCGAAGGTCCAGAATGCCTGCGGCTTACCGGCGGACCAGTCGTCGCTTTGAGGCGGAGCGGCGATCACCGGAAGGCTGAGCACAAGCAACAGCGCTAGCGCAAGAATCGAAATCCGCATTTTGCTACCTCCCTCTCAGCTGACTAAAAACCCAACTATGGCAAACCAACGCAGTGGCCAGCGCATCAAAGGCCAACAAACACCCCCTTTCAAACCCTTTCCAGCAGGGTTAGCGCAAACCCCCGCCGGCTTCCACACAATTTAGCTCAAGTTACTTTATACCAGAAATTCCCTAGGTGTCAAGCAACATCCAGCTTGCGACGAGGCCTCTCAAAGTTCTGACAATGAGCCGATGGATGCCTCCAAAAAGTTTTGCCGTTCAATTAGTGTTTGTTTGGCAAAACTTCTTGGAAGTGACCGCCATTGTTTCCCAAGCTGTTCCTCTCACATCATAATGGAGCTTGACTTTATTTTGGGAAAAGGGTTGGGGGTAAGTTGTTCCGAGAGACGTCTGCAGGTGAATCTAGCCCCCATATTCACTCCTCTGTTGGCCTTGATTCTCTCCTTTCCCAGACTCTCTTCCAATTCTTTGAAAAGCCCTAAACTTGCGACAGTAATGCGTCGCACCTCACCTTGCAACTTCGGTTGCTTTGTGCCATAATCTTGGCGATTGGCACGCTCGGCAGTAGCTTTCTTGCCCGAATTTGTCGTTCTGCGGCTGTGCCACCAGGCAAGAAGTTTTGACAAACAAACCAACAACTAATCGAACGTCAAAGCTTCTTGCTTAAAAGTCTTTGTGGAGGTGTTTAGAATGCTCATCGGTATGCTCACGGCTAACTACGGCGGTCCGGATTTGGAAACTGTTATCAAGTTTGCTTCCGAGAACGGCTTCGACTGTTTGGAGGTTGCGGCTGGCCCAGGCAGTAGGCACATAGATCCCGCCACGCTGACAGAATCCCGTGCTGAAGAGATAAAGCGCAAACTGCAGGACGCAGGCCTGAAGATATCAAGCCTGGCATCCTACATCAACGTTACAGATGCCGATCCCGCAAAGAGGGAAGCCAATATTAACCATATCCGCAAGTGCATAGACGCAGCGGTCCTTTTGGGTGTTGACGTAGTATGCACAATGGCCGGAATGCCGATGCCGGGAAAGAGTCGCATGCAAACCATCGAGGAGGAGTGTACCAAGGTTTTCCCGCCGCTTTTGGAGTATGCCGCTTCAAAGGGTGTGAAGATTGCGCTGGAAAACTGGACGGCCACAAATATCATGCATCTTGGGCACTGGGAACGCTTGTTTGAGCTTATTCCCAATGAGAACTTCGGTTTGAACTTTGATCCGTCTCACCTGGTGTGGCAAGGGATAGACTACCTGGCGGCTGTTGACCGCTTTGCGAAGCGGATTTTCCACACCCACGCGAAGGATACCGAGATCAACTACCACCGGTTGAGATGGTTCGGCAACCAGGAGGGCGGCTGGTGGCGCTACGTCATTCCCGGACTGGGCGTGATAAAGTGGGGCGAGTACATAGGCGCACTGCGCAGAAACGGTTACAACGGCGTTCTTTCCATAGAGCATGAAGACAGCACCAGGAGCCCGGAGGAGGGGTTCATACTGGGTAAAAACTACCTAAAGATGTTTGCCTGAATTTTCAAAGTTTGAGGCGCCGGCCGCGCGATTCCTTGGATAAGCTTCTGCGGTCGTCGCCTCTCACTAACCACCAGAATTGAAAAAGGGTTATGAGAACAGCGGTTATCTTAGCTGCGGGTAGCGGCACCAAATTCTGGCCGTTCAACGAGGTTCGAAATAAGTGCGCGTTTCCGATTGCAAACGTGCCGGCGGTTCGCCGCCTTGCAGTGGATCTTGTCGGCATAGGCTTTCAGCGAATTTTAGTGGTTGTTGGGCACGGCGAAGCGTCTGTGCGGCATGCTTTGCACGGCCTCTCTCCAGCGCCTGAATATGTGCGTCAGCCGTCTGCATCCGGCACCGCTCCCGCTGTTGCGGCGGCATGGGATTTGGCTGGCGATGAGGACATTCTTGTTGTCTACGGGGATATAGTGACGCCGG
The DNA here is from genome assembly GCA_049969055.1 of Armatimonadota bacterium. Lineage (GTDB taxonomy): Bacteria > Armatimonadota > DTGP01 > DTGP01 > JBMFPP01 > JBMFPP01. The sequence goes on from JBMFPP010000014.1 coordinate 4,244, forward strand.
CAAGCAATATCAAGGCGGTTGTAGAGCGCTTTCGAGAGTCTGGAGCAGAAGCCTGCGCCTTGTTGCACCCGCTTGGAAACGAAAAGCCCGGAGATTGGATTTGCGGAGAGGTTTCCGAAGGAAAGCTGATAGGGGTTCAAGGGCACCCACGCGGGGGCAGTCACCGACTGGGCGGTGTCGTTGCGCTGAGGCGCGGCACGGTATCCGCAGTGCGCGATAACCCAGGTCTGCTTCAATCGGTGCCGGTTGGGGGGATGCCCCCAACAGAGGCAGATCTAGCGGCATCTCTGCAGATTTTGATCGATGACGGTTGTGAGGTTGCCGCAGTGACAGCTTCCGAGTTCCTTGTTGACCTGGACCGGCCCTGGCACATTTTGGAGGCGAACACCAGGCTGTTGGACTACATGTCGTCGAGGCTGGAAGGCGATTCCATCCATCCCACTGCCAGGGTTTCGGACAGCGCCGAGGTATCTGGAAGGCTAGTGCTTGCTGAAGGCGCTGTTGTTGGAAACCGGGTGGTGGTTCACGGCGATTTGTGGCTGGGGCCAGGCGCAAGCGTTACAAACGGCAGTATCTTGGGCGGCAGGGTTTTGATTGGAGAGAATGCACGGGTGCGCGACTATGCTCTCATCGGCGGAGGTTCGTCCCTTGGTCCGCACAGCTTGGTGGGGCACGGCGCTGAGTTCGATGGGGTGCTTTTGGACCGTGCGTATTTGTACCACTACTGCGAGATAAGCGGGGTGGTTGGCAGTGCGGTGGATATAGGCGCGGCCACTGTTTGCGGAACCCTTAGGTTCGATGACAGAGACCAAATACACATTGTGAAAGGCCGCAAGGAGATTCCTCCTTACGGCGCGTCGGCCAGCTTCTTCGGAGATTACAGCCGAACCGGCGTGAACGCCGTTATCATGCCGGGTTGTAAGATAGGGGTTTATTCCTGCGTTGGTCCAGGGGTGGTTCTTACGGAGGATCTGCCCAGCCGAAAGATGATTCTTGTAAAGCAAGAACAAATCGTTCGGGATTGGGGCCCGGAAAAGTACGGCTGGTGAAAAGCGGATGCCGTTTTTTCCGCTGTCTTTTCTCCACGTGTATGCGATCTCTTCCCTCGCGGCCGTCGGAGCTGTGAACGCGGTGAGAAGGGGGCTTGATAACTCCAAGCCGTGAATCTGTGAATTCGATCCGGCCGAAGAGTAACCAAACTGCAAGATCGCCAGTGGGATTAAGCGCGGGCGGTTCCTTTTGCGCGTTTTTCTCTGGTTCGGACGGAAGTCTTTTTGTTTCTATGCCCTCGTATTAGAACTTTTAATGTTTTTGTCATATTGTTATGATAATCTCGAAGCGCGTTTAGAGGCGGCGGATTTTGCAAGCTTTTGAACAGCGGTACATTCTGCCGAAGAAAAAATCCAGGTGTTAGGCATACGATGGGCCCCCTTATTTTTAACCGTTTGTTTTAATCCTTTCCGCCGAAGAGGTGATTGAATGCGTACAGTTCTGCGATGGTTTGCCGCCCGCCCGCTGAGGCTTCTGGGGGGCTTCCTTGTGTTTATGAGTACGGGCCTGCTGGTGTTCTTGGTTCTTCTGGACATTGCGGTGGGCATGGGTAACCCTTACATCGGCATTTTAGCTTACATGGTTCTGCCAGGCGTGCTCGTTCTCGGGCTGGCATTGGTCCCGATAGATGCGTGGGTTCAGCGCAGGAGGGTTGCTCGGGGCAAACCGACGTATCCGGTGGTGGACTTGGCAGATCCAACCCAGCGAAAAATAGCGGGGTTCTTTGCGGTGGCAAGCGTGGTGATATTGGTGGTAACCACCGTTGTGCTGTACAAGTCGGTGGAGTTTATGGACAGCGTGACCTTCTGCGGAAAAGTGTGCCACAGGGTTATGATCCCCGAGTACACAGCCTACCTGCGCTCTTCGCACGCCAGCGTGGACTGCGTGAAGTGCCACATCGGTCCAGGTGCTCCGTGGTATGTCCGCTCCAAGCTCTCTGGCCTTCCGCAGGTGTGGCATTACCTCCGCGGAGATTACCACCGACCTTTGGAGACCCCGTTGAAGGCACTCCGCCCAAGCCGCGAGATATGCGAAAACTGCCACTGGACCGAACGGTTCTACGGAAGCATGTTAAGCACAAAGATTTCGCATGCACAGGACCGCCAAAACACCAGGCGCGTGAAGTCGATGTTACTGCGCGTTGGAAGCGGTGGGGTACCCGGATCCGGGATTCATGGCCACATGGCCAGCACCATACACTACATCCCTGCAAGGTGGGATCGGCGCGAAATCGCCTGGTTAAGAGTGCACAAGCCGGACGGCAGTGTTCGCGAGTATGTAAACCCCAGCTACCAAACCCGCCTTGCAAATATTCGCGAAACTGAAGAACAGCGTTTGATGGACTGCATAGACTGCCACAACCGCGCTGCTCATGATTTTGTTACGTTTGAACAGCTGCTGGATGATGCCATCAACCGCGGCCAGGTGGACGCCTCACTGCCTTTTATAAAGCGCGAAGCGATGAAAGCGGTTGGTGATACTCAGGATATACCAACCGCCACTCAGCAGGCGCGTGTGCTCAGGCGTATCCGCAAGATACGACTCTTCTACGAGAAAAATTTTCCAGAAACGGCAAAGAGGCACCGCGCGCAACTGCAGAAATCTCTTGATACCATCGAGCAGATTTACCTTGCATCGGGATTTGCTCATATGAGGGTTGGCCCTGGTACTTATCCTAACTGGGCAACGCACGTTGGGTGCTTCCGCTGTCATGGAGTTATGAGAGAGGTGGGAACCTCCTCTCCGAGGTATATCTCGGCAAACTGCGAGCTGTGCCATTCTCAGCAAATTGAGGGAGCACCAACAGAGCTGTTGGCGCGGTTTTAGCGCAGTTGAACCTTGGGCCTCTCTTAAAAAGCTGATGCCCCTTCTTATGCGCAAAGAAGGGGCACCGGTGCGGAGTTTTTGTTTCTCCGCGCGGTTTTACTCCCGAGCGAAGGAAACCACCTCCACACCCTCTAACAGCCCGTACGGTATGAGCTGGTATTCATCGGTCCAGTTTCTCTCGTCCACAAACTCGTGCGGACCAACCCATCCGAGGTTGTCGCCGGCGCGGTGGTGCAGAGGCCCGAAGGTGTTGCGCAGTGTGCTCACAACATCCACGGTCAGCGTGTTTTCGCCGTCCTTAACGTAAGGAGTAACGTCGGCTTCCCACGGCTGCCAGCATACCGGAATGGATTTTCCTCCGTTTACCGAGACCAAGAACAGAGAGCCCTTGGCGCCGTTCAAACGGACAACCACCTTTCCGTCCCTGGGCTTATCAATATGGAAGGTGGTTGTGTAGCGCATTGTGCCAACGTACATAGGGTATCCCTGGTCCCCCCAGCTTCCGGCGCTGAGCTGCTGCGGCTCGTCGGTTAGAACGAAGCTCGTTGGTCCGGTTCTTCTCACACCGAAATCGCCGACTAGGTACATATCCTCCACCTGGACATCCATATCATAGCGGCACGAGAGTTCAATGGTGTTTTCCCCGCGCTTTACGTGGTCGGATATGTCGATCTTCGCAAACTGTTTGTCCCAGTGCCACTCTTTCGTGTCTGTGGATACGGGGTTGCCGTTGACTTTCAGCTGGTACTTGTTGGCTGACTCCAGCACCAGGTATACCTTCTTGCCCTCCACTTCGGAGTGGAAAGTGGACGTTATCGTGAGGTTAACGTCAGAAGCGGGTTTGATACCTTTTGCGGCCAGCGCCCAAGGCTGGATCCCGGCGTAGGCCCCCAAGCCGGCGGCATTCCAGGCGGCTCTGCGGGCCTTCCAAATGGGGACGGGGCCAACCCACTCACCGCCGTTGATAGAGTATCGGCAGGTATCTATGTTCAAACTGTTGGGGTGCAGGCGCTTGAAGGAGAACGGACCAGTCAGCTTCAGCGAGTGCAGTTGGTGGTATTTTGGTTTCTCTATCTTCTTCGGCTGTTGCGCAGTGTCGATCACAAAGGCGTGGCTTCCGGCCGGGTAGAAGGTGGCTTCGATCACGGTTTGCCCGTTTTCGGTTTGAGCCGACGCGTCTTCCACCTCTCCGGTGTCCAAGCACCATTCTGTGACGCGGCCAACTACAGGCACCGAGATGTGCGCTTGGTAGGTATTCGTGCGGCTTTTATTGGACAAGAAATATATGTGCTTGCTGTCTGCCACACGGTGGTGCACCAGTATGTCTCCGATCTCTTTTCCATCGGCATCTGCAACGCTGATCGACCTTGGAATCATTTGGTCTAGGGCGCGTTGAACAGCCTCTTTCTCCAGTTCGCACTTAGAAACTCCCGGCATGCTGAAAAGCCGGTTCCACTCTTCCTGAGCGGGACGGCCGTCAATCATAGTGGGTGTTTCGCCAACGAAAAGCACCTTTCCACCGGCCTGGAGAAATTTTTGGAGCAGATCGAAAGTGGTGCGCGCCCAAGAAAGGGACGGAGGCACAACCACCACGCTGTAGCGTCCTTCCTTTGCAACCAAAATTTCTTTGCCGTCAACGCTGGCGTGCTTGGAGAGGATGATTTCGTCTCCGTAGTCGAAATCTCGGTGTATGGAGAGCAGGCAGTCCTGGAGGTTCACAAGCGCAGAGTTGTAATGGCCAACGCGGTTTGTGCCGCCGCCTTCGAAGTTTGGAACGTAACTGCACCAAGCACTGCCTATTGGGTGCAGGAACAAGATATCGGCTTGGAACCGGCCCTGAGAGCACAGGTAGCCGGCGCGGCTGAAGTAATCGTTGGCAAGTTTGTAATACTCCCAGTATGGCTGGTGGTAGCTGATGGTGGGCGGATAATCACGCTTTTGCTCGCCTTTCATGGTGTAAAGCGTGAGGTGTTGACATAGGAAGGTTATGCCCAGTGCGAAGTGGAAGTCTGCAATCCACTTTTGGTCCTCAAAGCTCATGCTGTGGCCGCTCACGCCGAAGATTTCGCAGAGTATGCGGTTGCGGCCGAACTGGTGCGCAACGCTGGAGCACTGCTTCAAGGTAAGTGGGTCGTTGATATTGCGCCCGAGATGATCTATGCCTGGGGCCTGCATGTACTCATAGTGAGGCATGGCCGCGCCGATTACGCGTATTTGGCTCTGCAGATTATCCTCGGCGAGGTAGTGGCCGGTCATCATCAGCCCAAGCCTATCGCAGAGCTCCGCGTAGGGCTTTGTAAAGGCTTCCACAAACCGAAGCGTGGCCGCGCGCCAGAAGTCGTACCTTACGGCGTGGCATTCCGGGCCGTCGAAGTAAAGCAGGGGCAGTTTGTCGAGGAGGTCGTATCCGTAAAGGGATTTGAAGTAGGCGGGCATTTCATCGGTCCACGGTATGCTTCGACTACCGTCGCCGGACATATAGTTCGGTTCGTCCGTGAACACGCCCGGCATCCACTCTCCGAAGTCGCGGCGAAATTCTTTTTCGTAGGGTTCGAAAGTTACTCGAAGAAACTCCTGAACGGCGGCCGGGTTGAGAAGGTCAGCGTAGCTCTCGCCGTTGTACCAGTTGCTTTTTGGTGCAAGATGTTTTCGGAAGACCACAAGCCTTTCGCCTTCCGGAATAGACTCTGAGGTGGTTACGCGGGAGAACTGCGCTACAGTGCCGGGGCCGCCCGTTCGCAGTCTGTAAACGGCTACCGTGTTGGAGTCGCTCAGCGCTGAAGCGAGTTGTGACGGGTCCAGCGGTTCCATTCTGCAGTAGCGGCCGCGGAATTGGTCCTTGCCCGCGGTGACAAACCCGCCTGCAAATCCGCTTGGCCATTTGTCTTCGTCATAGAGCCACGACTCCGTGCCGACCTTGCGCCCTTCCTCAAGGCAGGCACGAACGCAGTCCATCCACTCCTTGGAGAGGTAAGGTGTGGCAAGACCGACGCGAGAATGCATGAAGTATCCGCCGAAGCCCTGCCTGGCAAACTCACGAACCTGCCACCTAAGCTCTTCCGGATTCAGCCGATCGTTCCAGGACCAGAACGGCGATGGGCGGTAATGCTTTGGTGGGTTGGCAAACAGTTTAGGATCCAACACTCTTTCCCTCCGCTTGGCTGGTGCGGCTGTGCATGAAAGGGCGCCGATCAGAAACGCTCCCAACAGCAAAACCGCACAGGTTTTCATACGCAAGTTTTTCATTGCAGACCTCTGATGAGGTGCACGTCGCTGTGTTGCCTACGTGCCAAGATGTTTTTTGCCTTGCGGCGCATGCTGTCCTCTTCTATTCACGGTGGAGTGCGAAGGCGTTTTCGGCGCAGCCGAAAGCATTGCAGACGGCGCCCAATGCAGGGAAGGCGCTGAAGCCAACGGCCTTGGGGGTTTGGCAGGCACCCTGAGCATGCTCGTGGTGATGGGTTCGTGGTCGTCTTTCGCACCAGGCCGCGCATAGTAGTATGCCGTGCGCGTGTAAGCCGGAACTCTACCGACTTTCCAGTGCCAAAGCTCCAAATCGAAGATAATGCTTCTCGTGAAAGGTATATCGTCGAAAATGTGCCAACGCACCTCACTGTTGTGGCCGAAGGTGCCTGGACCATCGCACCGCGGCTGGGCGTGGTATGCGTGCGTGTACAACTGCGGGGAGCCCCAGGCGTAGCCGAAGTAGTCTTCCGTTCCAGTGCCGAAGTGGCTGGGGAAGTTCTCTCCATCTATATAAATCTTCTCATCGCCTTCGCCCCACCAATCGGTCCAGGGGTTTGTTATGGCCAGCGCGGTGCCCACGTATCGCCCGCGCCCACTCACCTCAACCCATCGCATATCCTTGAAAGGGCGAGTTGGCACGTCGAAGTCCGTCCTCCAGCGCACGTAGAAGTGCATGGAGCTTGATGTCCACCGATACGGCCTCACCGCCAGCGAGACGGTTCCACGCAGTGGAGCGGTTCCGTGGTTGGTTATCCTGATAACCGCGGTCTTTGCAAACGGCATGACGAAGCGGCAGCGCATCTCTCCGTCTTTTGTAACTGTGCACGGAAGAGATACGTAGGGATTGGCTCCCGGCGCAGTCCCGAAAAAGTCGCCGAGCGGGCAATCAACCTGGGGGCCGGCGCCATCGAACCACATCTGAAGGTGTGCCGTGCGCAGGGAGTTCTCCAGATCTTCGCTGTTCAGCTTCACAGAAAAGAAGCGGATCGCCGAGGGGCCGTCCAGCTTAAAAATGTTGGAGCCTTTGCCCGGTTCCAGGTTTACGGAAGCTCTGCGGTTGACCTTGGGGTTGAGGCGATCTGGGTCCGAGAGAACAGCCGCGATCCGCTCGATTTCGGGGCGCAGAGCCTGCAGTTCGTCGACGCTGAAGCTTCTTATCGGCGTGCCTTTAGGGTAAGTTCTATAGTTGATGTGGTAATATATGCCCCTGCCGGTGTGCGTTACTTTGCAGTGGCGCGCGTATGGTATGGGAAAGTAGAGGTTGGCTCCGTTGGCCAAGCGGTGCGAGAACGGCGCGATGAACGGAGGAACCCTCCCCGTAGTTAGAGCAAGAAAGTCTGCTTCGAACGTAGGCTCTTTTGCGCCGTCGATGTAAATGCGGATGCGGGTGTTATCTGGATTGGCGGACCATATTCTTGTGATAACGCCAGGACCCTCAGCATCCATCATAACGTGCTCGACTTCTCCGTTGCGCCTTTCATCTCGAAGGTAGTGGCCAGCATCACCGTTGGCGAACCAGTTTATCTTCCTGCCGTTCTCTATTCTGCTGGCCCTGTCGTATGAAGAGAATTGGCGGTTGATGTAATGGGGGGAAGGCAGTGTTGTAAGCCGCTCCAGGTCTACCATCTCCCTCAGCAGCTCGGCCGTGCCGATGGGTGCCGCCTGGCCGATTTTTGCCGCCAAGAGGCACACGAAAACGCAGATCCATGGAAGATGCTTCATGTTCGCTTTGCTCCTTTCTTGTGGGGTGCTGGAGACAGTATACCACAGACCGGCCGCCCGTTGGCACATAGTTTCGGGATGAACCGGCAGTAAAGGAGGGTTTGGCTGCCGCAGTTGAGTCTAATGCCGTGCGGATGCGTTTCTCTCTTGGTTGGCTTCAAAACCGAAGAGTCTTCTTGCACCCATGAAGCGCTTCGCATAGTAGGGAGCATTCAGAGGGGTTACAGTGAGACCATTCCTAGCGCTGGATACGTGCAAGAAGCTTCCGCTTCCCAATGCGACGCCCACATGGGTGGGGCGGCCGCTCGTGCCGAAGAAAACCAGATCCCCAGGTTTGAGGTCGGCTGCGTCAATCGGCGTTCCCATTTGGAACTGTTCCGCCGCCGAGTGCGGAAGCTGAATGCCCACCGCAGAAAACAGCAGGCATGTGAAGCCGGAGCAGTCGAGACCGTCCAGGCCGTCTCCGCCGAAGCGGTATGGTGTGCAGCTTTCCGCAATGCGCCTAATGACCTGGAGCATCTGGTGCGGAAGAGCCTTCGTCAGCGAGAGGAGTTCCTCCAGGGTGCAGCTTCTCTGCACACCGCCGGAAAGGCCGGTTCCGCCCTGCTGAGGAGAGCAGGTTGGATTTGCTTCCCTCTGTCTTTCAGAGGAGGACGAATCCGGTGATGCTTTCTTCTGCGTGGGTGCGGAGGTACGCCTGGGCACGAAGAACCGTGCTTCATCGCTGGGGGAAGATGTGAGCCGGCGCGGAAAGCTCCAATTCGGGCCCAAATCCAAGGCTACGCGAACCACCGGCGGCGACAGTGTAAACTGGCTGGCCCGCACCCTGATGCCGCTCACGGAGGGTAAGGCGGATGGATCTAGAGCTAGTTCGCAGGCCTCCAGATCTACAAAGAAGCGCGGCGGCGAAAGCAAACGCCCCGTTCGGTACCGCGTTGGGCCGTCAAGCGTTAGGGTTACAAGCAGACCATCGTTTTTCTCGCGCACGTCCACGCTCAACAGCCCTGTTACGGGGCCAAAAGGCAGAGCAGTTTCGTTTGGATCCGCGGGTTCTTGGGTTCCCAGCGCTGTTGTTGCCGCTGTTAACCAGCATAAGAACAGAATCGGAAAGACTCTGGCACCCATGCTTGTCGTTCGCACTCCGGATCACGAAAAGCTTCTTCAATGAACTCGGAGGGTTCACTGGTGCGGCACAACCGGACTGCGGAAGGATGCTGAGTGCACCAACCAAGAAGCTCTGCCAAACAAGGACCGATTGAACATCAAAACTTCTTAAGGCACCGCCCTGTATCTGTTATCGGAAACTAAGAGCGGCGTCTGAAGCTTGGAAGGCAGTTTTTGGGGAAACTCAGCAGGTGTCAAAAAGTTCTGACAAAAAGGACTAATTGAGCGTCAAAATCTCTTGCAAGAAGTCTTGACAAACAAAGGCTGGTTGAACGTCAAAACTTGTCAGGTGGTTTCTTCCAGTTTTTCCTCCAAATATTCCCCGTCTGCATTCACGCGGTCGATATCGTAGTTTCCGCCCATCAGGTTTCGGGCGGCCAGGAAGCCCGTTTCTATAGCGTGGTCCTGGTTGTTGTAGCGGAACGTTCCACAGCGCCCTATAATCTGCAGATTTTCCAAACTTTTCACGTACTGTTTGATCACCTGAAGCGGGGCATGGTATCCCTTCTCCACAAGCGGATAAGCCATTCTGGAGCGGATAACGAACCCGTCCATAAGCTCAGATCTATCGAAGAAGTGGAGAGTATCCGCAACCTCCTTCACGGCGAACTCCACCAGCTCATCATCGCTTTTGCGCCAGAATTCGTCTCCCTCGAAGCAGTAGTACTCAACGCCGAGGCTGGTTACGTCTGGAGAGGGAACCATGTGTGGACTGCAGTTCTTCGGCTCGTACATTCTTGCGGCTTTAAGACCAGGCTCTTGGATGTAGATCCAGGTGTCCTTGGTCAGCTGGGGACGGTTGATCATTAGGGCAACAACGATGTGATCTCTATGGCGCAGGAATTCTGCCGCGCGAACAACCTCTGGAGGAGGCGGTGGGTTTATGCTCAAAACCATTTCGGTAAGCGGGATGCTGGAGATGAAATGGTCGGCTTCGAGTTCGATGAGACCGGTTGGGGTGTTCGCGGTGATAGATTTAATGCGCCGGCCGTCTCTGTTCACGGAAACAACGCGGGTTTGCGTGAGCACTTGGTTGCGCTGTTCGATATAGGCTTTCATGGTTTCGTAGGTGAGGCCGGCACCCAACATTGGGTACATGAATTCGTCAATCAGGCTTTTTATTTTGCCGCGCATGCGGTTTTTCAGGAGGGCGCTTTTGACAGCAGAGCCCAGTGACAGCCCCTTGATGCGCTGGGAAGCCCAGTCGGCCGATATTTGACTGCAGGGAATGCCCCAGACCTTTTCTGTATAGGATTTGAAGTACAGGTTGTACATGGTGCGTCCGAACTGGCGTATAGTCCAGTCTTCGAACGACTCCACGGGACCGCGCGGAGGCGCGATGCGCACGGCGGCGTAGTCCATCACGATTTTTGCCGCCATTATCAACCCCATTCCGAACAAGGCATTGGTTGGTTTGAGGGGATAGTCGAAGTAGCGGTTGTTGAAATATATGCGGGTTAGGCGCGGCACCCTCAGGAGCTTATCGCCGAGCAGAGAGCGCATGAATTCGTTCAGCTCTTCGTTTTTGGTGAACCAGCGGTGCGGGCCGATGTCGAAGCGGAAGCCGCTGCGGCAGACAGTTCTGGCCAAGCCGCCCACCTGGGGTTTTTCCTCGGCAACAACGACTTCGCGGCCGTGTTTGGTAAGCTCATATGCGGCGGCGAGGCCCGCCGGCCCCCCACCAAGGATGACGGTTTTCAATTTTTATCTCCTGTGGTCAATACTGTGTGCAGGGGGTCATTAGTGGCTAGATAGAGTTTCATCATTACATTACTACCCGCGCTATACCACAGGGTGTATTTGGGATAATTCTCTAACTCGAAGGCCTCTTTCTTATCAACCATACGTATCTATCCGTATTCCCGAGCCTGATCCAACCAATCGTGTTTGCAAATGGCGGAACGCAGGTGGCAATTATGGCAGTAGCCCCTACGCTGGCCATAGCATCAAGTACACGCTGTCGTGTTTTCCGATCGGCCAACCAGAAACGATAAACATGGAAAGGCTCGTTTTTACTTTCCGGTTTCATCTCTGCGACTACCCTGACTCTGGCGATGCGGGGCCAATAACCCGGCCTCCCAATAATTCCAACTCTCTCTCTCCCTGTCGAAGACCTAGGCGTAGCAAGTGCTCAGTGGTCTCCCATTCCGGATGCTCCGGCTGTATCCGGAAGTGTCGAACGCTCATTGCTCCTTCGGTTGCAATAAAAACCACTGCAACTGCCACGAGAATACTGGACACCGGGAGAGAGTGCTCAACATTTCGGAACCTAATGCTTGAGAAAAGTGCAACGCCAAGAAGCACAACGAACGATGCAATATACCTGGCTTCCACAAGCACTAACGCATAAATCGACAGCCCGAGCAAACCTGGGATGATAAGAGGCATAAGTGGAGCCTCACTGAAAAGCTCCCGAAGCTTGCGCCCTGCTCCAGTAATA
>JBMFPP010000015.1:0-15591 GCA_049969055.1 Armatimonadota bacterium
TACTCTGCGACCGCCGCAACCCTGACGAAATGCTCCGTGTGCACGAAGCCGCTAAAGAGATATTCCAGATGGCGGTGTCGCTGGGCGGCGCGCTTTCCGGGGAGCACGGAATTGGCCTAAGTAAGCGCGACTTCCTGCCGCTCGACCTCACCCCAGAGTCGATTACCCTCCAGAGAAAGATAAAAGAGCTTTTCGACCCGAACGGCATTCTTAACCCCGGGAAGGTGTTCCCCACGGAATCCTCGGGGCCTTCTCCTTAATTCAGCGCATTTGGTGTGTGCGCTTTACTCTGCCCTGCTTGGTTCTATGGGGATTCCAACCCGCTTTGTAGTGAGCAAGAAGAGGTAACGCACGTACTCTCTGGTTAAGGTAGGAACCGGGAGGTGCGGGTGCGGCCGGAGGCGGGGAGGCCATTCATACTGGCGCAGTATATCCCGCGCAACCGAAAGAATCAGCTTCAATGTCAGCTGTTGTGCAAGCTCCTGCGGAAGCTCCAGAAGGGCCGTAAGCGCCAGCATCGAGCTGTTTCCGGGCCAGAAGCCGTCGGAGGCTTGGTTTTGGGCCATCCATTCCAAAGCACTGCGCACGGCACTGCTCTCCAACCAGCCGGCGGCAACCAATGGGACCATATAGGCAAAGTGGCGGTCGTCGTCTCTACCGATCCAAGCCTTCGGATGCTGTTCTGCGTAGTCCAGAGTTCGGCTCACCATGGGATCCGCCACACCCAAGCGTACCAAGGCGTAAAGAGCCGAGTTATCCACCCCCCAAATTGGGTTTTTATCTCGGCTCCAGTGGCGCGGTTGTTTGCCCTTCGCAAGCGGGTCCGGGTGGGAAAGAACCCAGCGCACGGCCAGGTCCACCGACGGATGGCTTCGGTCCAGCCCCAAATCCGCCAAAACGCGAAGCCAGTGCCCAGTAACAGTGGCTCTGGTTTCTGCGCGGTTGGTCACCAAAGGCGCATCCCAATAACCCAGCGGGTCCTGTTCAGAGATTATTTCGCTCTGCAGTTGATGGGCCAACTCTGCGTCGGTTTCATCAGGCTGGCCCAAGATGTTGCGGCGAGCAAGAAGCCCAACCAAATCGTGCCGCAGTATCAAATCTCTCGCGGCTCGGTTCAGAAAGTTGAAAAAGTCCTCCTGCTCAACATTTGTCAAACGCGAGAAAAGCCAATCGACAGAGGGCTCTGCTTGGTGGGTCGGGATAGGATGGGCCATATGCGCTCACCTAACCCTTATTAAGTGTTGGATTTTAGCAAAAGTTTTGGGACCGATGCCGCGCACTTCCATAATCTCTTCAGGAGATTCAAAAGGCCCGTTTTCCGTTCGATAATCTATAATCCTCTGCGCTATAACCGGACCTATACGCGGCAGTCGCTCCAGCTCCTCGCGACTGGCGGTGTTGATGTTTATCGGCTCAGAGATGTCGGTGGCGGCTTGATTCGGCCAACGGGATACACGTTGGGTTTCCGTTGGGTATCCCGCGCTTCCGCCGACAGCAGGCACCTGGACGCCGCCGGTTGGACTAACCCCCGTGTCCTGCGGCAGAACCCCCGCAGGGTTGAACTGAACCGGCGCAGGTGCCCTTCGCATTGAAACTATTACCGCAACCACAGCCAGTAAGGCAAGTACTGCTAGGGCAAGCTTTTGGAAATCGTTGTAGGAGAACATGCCAACGCCAGAAGTAAAAAGGTTTTACATGTCGTGATGCACTCTGCGTATGCCGAACTCGCGCTGATATGCGGCTTCGGACTCCTCCCATTCTTTTCGGAAAACTGGATCTTTCAGCATTTCGGCCAGAATTTCATCCAAGGTGGACGGTTCTTTCTCCGGCTGTTCCGGCCGCATCACGAAGATGCGGTCCCGTATCTCTTTCGGCACATACGGTTTCAGGACGTGCTCTTCAAACCAATCCGCCCATTCCGGGTGCGGGACTATAACGTGTATGCGTTCCGGGATTTTTCTACGCATTTTCTTTCCCTCCCGCCAGTTCCAAAAGTTTCTTCATTAGGAAGATACGGGCACTACCGTCCAGCCGCTCCAGAGTGTCGTAGGCATCGTCTAGATCTCTTCCAACCACAACCACGCCGTGGCGCGGCAGTAGGCAGGCGATGCCGTGGCTTTCCAAACCACCTTCCATCGGCCTTAAAGCCTCCACCACAACGTCGGCGAGAGCCTGCGTGTGAGCCTTGGCGTACGGCACCACAGGCACAGTGCCGAACTTGGCAGTTTGGTCGCTAGTTGGAGGTAGGGGCTGTTCTGCCGAAGCGAATACCATTAAATTTTCGGGGTGGGCGTGAATAACAGCGCCTGCTTTTGGAAAGTTGGCGTAAACGGCAAGATGCACCTTAACCTCTCTGCTGACCATGGGATGCTGTGAAGCCTGGTCAAAAGCGTTTGCCTCTTCCAGCACCACCACATCCTCGGGGTTAATGTGCCACCGCCGTTTGCTTCCCATAAACCTCGGTGTGACGTATATCTTGCCGTTTTGGCGTACGCTTACATTGCCTCCAGCGCTGTCGGACAAGCGCCTTTGGTACACAAGGGTGCAGATTTGCGCTATATGCCTCCTGGGATCAAACACTTACAAACCCCCCAAAGTTTTTGTAAAATGGAGCAGTTGTGCGCCTAACATACACTTTTATTTCAGATCTGTCGACACAGCTATCACCGCACCGGCCGCGGCCATTTCTTGGACGGCGCGCTCGGAGTCGCCCGGGTTTACGTCCACCCCGCGAATGCAGTCAGAGAGCACCACAACGTTGAAGCCAGCAGCCAGCGCATCCAGTGCGGTTGCCCTCACGCAGTAGTCGGTTGCAAGGCCTGTTATGAACACCCGCGTGATGCCGCGGACGCGAAGCTGGTCGGCGAGGTCTGTGCCCTCAAACCCAGAGTACGCATCTTTATCCGGAGCAGTCGCTTTTCTGATCCAAACGTCAACCTCGCTCTTCAGAAACGCGGGGTGCGGCTCAGCGCCCCAGGTGCCGGCCACGCAGTGCGGAGGCCACGGTCCACCTTGGGATTGGAATGAGACGTGGTTTTCCGGGTGCCAATCCTGTGTGGCAACAACCAGCGGAAACAACTGCAGGATGCTGTTGATGGGCTGAACTATCTCATCGCCTTTAGGAACCGGCAGTGCCCCCCCGGGACAGAAGTCGTTCTGCAGGTCCACAACTATGAGAGCATCCGAACCACCCACAGACAAATCCGCCATCAACCACTACCTCCAACCATGTTAGTTGTTCGACATACCAATATTACCATCCTTGGGGTGATGAAAGCAAAAAGCGTCTCGCCCCTGTGAAGGGGGAGACGCATTGCTCCGGCTGTTCAGGAGAACCCGTGTTTAGCCAGCAGTGCTACTCCAGCCTTTCCAAATTAAGAGCGGCTCTCAGGATGCGCGTAACTTCAGAGATGCTGATTTTCCCATCCCCATTCAGATCCGCGGCGGCGAACTGATCCGGGTCAAGCTTGGTCAATCCTAGCGCCGCGCTCAGCGCCATTGTTGCATCTGTAACGGAGATCTTGCCGTCTCCGTTTACATCCCCTTTCAGCCTTGGCTGTTCCACGATAATTGTGCCGCCCACCGCATCAATCGGCACGTCCATTCCGTCCATTGCCACGGTTGCCGACATTTTAATGGCGTAGGCGGTGTTTTTGGCGGCATTCGCCGGGATGAGGAACGGAACTTCAGCAACAACTCCCGGTCCGTTAGCCGGTGCAGCCCCTGCAATGCCGATCAGGGCTTTACCTGGGGTTTTGAGGTTGGCCGCAACAATGGCGTTGGGGAACATCGAGCCGGCCTTTACATCCTCGGGCTTGGTAACGCTGATTGGAGGAGCGCTTGCCGGAGTGCTGGTCCTGAAATCCAAGTCCAAGACAGCACCAGTAATACCGCGTACTTTTTCATCTGCCACTACCTGCACCACAACCACAGAGCCAGGTTTGCCTTTTGCGTCTTTTACAATAAGAGCGCCCGGAGCCTTCGACAGCGCAACAACAATCTTCCCCGAGACCGGCGTCGGCGGCACCAGCTGTCTGCCTGTGATATCGCTTAGCTCGATGTTCTGGAACTCGATGGGGAACACGTCGCCCACCTTGGCCGTGGTTGGCAGTGTAACCGGAACAACAGCCACAACCCCAGGGCCGCTAACTATTCCCGAAACTGTTGCTCCTATGATCACGCGCCCTGGCGATTTAGCGTTAGCCGCGATTAAACCGCCTTTCATCAGCGCGCCGGCCACGATCTTGTTTGGGTCCACCTTGAGCGACACGTCCATCAGCATGGTGAAGCCGATTCCGCTGAAGCCCTTAACGTTTTCATCTACCTCAACTTCCAAGTTTACGGTTTCCCCCGGCGCCGCGGACACGTTCTTCACGCCGATTTTGCCGCTTTCCGGAGCGGTTATCTTCAACAACCCGTTCTTGGTGGTAGCAGAAACCGTTGCTCCCGACGCACTGCTCAGCTCCAGCCTGTTGATGGCAAGCTTGTAAACAGTGCCAACCGGAGCAGTTTCCGGGATTTTCACTTGGAAGACCAGCATCTCTCCAGGACCGTTGCGGTTCTCGGTGCTTACTATACCGACATACGCAGTTCCAACCGGCAGGCTCGAACCGCCAACGCCGCCTATGTTTGGCGCTATGAGGGAGCCGGCAGGCCAAAAACTGCCGGCAGTGATGTTTACAAACGCCAGTTGAGGTGCGCCGGACGGCTCGCTGGAGCGGATGTCAAGCCCTATCCCAGCCGCCGCCACGCCGCGCACGTCGGCATCGGCTGTTACCGAGATGGCTACCACATCTCCGGGGCGGCCAGATGCATCACCTACCGCCACGACGCCTGCAAAAGCGGCGGTTCCCATCAGCGAAAGTGCCAGCGTTAGCAAAACGATCTTCTTTAGCATCTCCTTCCTCCACTATTAGGCCTCCGTGCGCCCCTCAAGCCGAGGCCGTTTGAGTGCTGTTGCGATCGCGCGATCGACAGAGCGGTTTCTAACAACCTAGACTATTCTTCCACAAAAATTGTTCCCTCTTTAACAGCGCTTGCTGCCAACCTTAGGATGGACCAGGCCGCGGCATTAAACAATGCCGACCTCTTATGCAGGAAAAGCGGTTTTTCTGCCGCCAATTGTTTTTCAAGAGAGGAGGAATTGCTGAATTTTTATCGAAGTGAAAAACACCAACCGGAATAGGCCGGGCTTTGGGGCTTTTACCCAGAGGGAGGGTCCTATGCTTACCGCCAAGGATATCATGACGACGGACGTAGTTACGATCTCTGGCAGTGCAACCGTGGCCGAGGCCATCCAGACAATGAAGGACAAAAACGTCCGAGCACTGCTGGTGGAGCGCCGCAGCGAACAAGATGCGTACGGGATCGTAACCGAGGCCGACATTGTGTACAAAGTGGCCGCCTACGGAAAAGACCCCAAGACGGTACAGGTGCACGAGATTATGACCAAGCCGTGCATAGTGGTCAACCCGGATCTTGGGGTGGAGTACGTGGCTCGGTTGTTTGCTCACACCGGCATACGACGCGCCCCGGTTATTAAGGAGGGGTTGCTGGGGATTGTGTCGGTTACAGACATCCTGCGCAAAGCGATGTAAGCGTTTGGAGGGATGGAGAGATGAAAGAAGTAATCGCGGTTATCACCCCGATAGTCCACATCATTTTGATGATTTTGGGACTGCTGGACCTTCACCGACGCTCCATGGACGAGATCGCGAAGGTACTGTGGGCCTGGGTTGTGGTTTTGGTGCCGGTATTGGGCCCGATAGCGGTCTTCCTCGTGAGGCCGGGACGGGTGGAAAAGCCTGGCACCGCGGGCGGCTAAGCAGAATCTGAGGCAAGGCGCATTAGAACGGCTTCCGCAAGCCCGCAAAGCTTCTCGGCCTGCTGGACCGCGGTGTGCACATGAGACTCTAGGACGGTCCGGTCTTGTGCACGTCTATAGGCGGTTTCTGTGCCCACCAACAGCCGCTTGAATGTGGTGTTGGCGAGCATTCCCTCCATTACATCTAAGATATCCAGGTCAATACCGCGCAAAGCGTTGGCAACTGCCATCCAGCGGCGCTCCACGGTTTGGGGATGCATGCCCCACACCATGTTCCAGGCAGACAGCAGGGATTGGTGTCCGGCTCGCAAGCGCTTCATCTCAGCATCAAATCCAGCTCTGCGATCACTCAACCGAATTCGCGCAGGCGGCACCCGAGCCAGAAAAGTCCGTGGTCGCCAATAAGCTCCAGTTTGTCAGGATTTTGCACCCCCATTTCCATTAGGCGCCGGCAGATGGGGGCGTAAGCGTAGGTAAGCGTGTGGGACCAAAGCTCGCGGTGCGCCCAAAATGTAAAGCTGTTCGGCAAGCACCTTAAAACCGCTCATAGGGATTTGTTTAGGATTTGCTAATGTCTCGGTGCTGAACTTGTACATGGTACCCCTGTTCCTGCAGAAAACGGGCGATTTCCTCGGCAACCACCACGGAACGGTGTCTTCCGCCCGTACAGCCTACGGCTATGGTGAGATAGGCTTTCCCTTCGGCCACATACAGCGGCAGGCAGAAAGACAAAAGAGAGAATAGGCGTGAGAGGAACTCCGAGGTGTTCGGGTCTTGGTGAATGAATTCGGCAACCTCCTGTGCGCGGCCGTCTAGATCCTTCAGTGCGGGAACGTAGTGCGGGTTGGCAAGCAGCCGTACATCGAAAACCAGGTCGGCATCTGCAGGAACCCCGTGTTTGAAGCCGAAAGATCGAACAAGAATAACGGGGCCCGAGAACGCATCCTTGCCGAAGTCTTTGGCGATTTCAGAGCGCAGATCTTTCGGGAGCATGGCGGATGTGTCTATTATTTTGTCCGCCATGGCCCTAACCTCGCGCAGAGAAAGCCTTTCCGTTCGAATGCTTTCGGGAATGCTTGAGCGCTTTCGGAAGAGGGGGTGCTTTCTTCTGGTCTCTTTGAAACGTTTGGTAAGGGCTTCGTCGCTGGAGTCTAGAAAGAGGATGGTGGTGTTAACACCTTCGGCTTTCAATTGGTTTATGGCATCAAGCAGGCTCTCAAAGAAGGAACCGCTGCGCAGGTCCACCACACATGCGGCTTTGGAAACGTTGCCTTTCTCCCTGCACAGCCTGGCGAACTGCGGTAGAAGCGGTGGGGGGAGGTTGTCCACGCAGAAGTAACCCATATCCTCGAACTTGCGCAGGACTATGGTTCGGCCGGCGCCAGACATGCCCGTGATCAACACGAGCCGCATTTAGTCCATCCCTCTGGAGCTTACAAGGTGATTGATTATACTGCTGAGAGCCCCCATTACCACGGAGCCGTAAAGACCGGCGAGAAACCCCTTAACCCGAAAGCCCTCCAGAATGCCACTGCCGACCAGCAGAAACATAAGCGCATTAACAACAAGCCCGAATAAACCAAAGGTAAAGCAATTCAGCGGGGCGGCGGCCATTTTTATTAACCGACCCAAAAATGCATTGGCTAAACCCAAAGCCACAACCGCAACTGCGGCGGAAACCACCACCGAAAAAGCGCCGCCCCCCTTTTCCGGCCCCAACCGCATATCCAGTCCCAGCATCTGACCCACCCAGACGGTTAGCCACAGGGCGACCATACTCGACACAAATCTGACAATGAACCCCTTCAACGGTTTTTCCTCCAATTCTCGCCGGAAGAAAGAGCGCGTCCGTGCACCATTATATAGTTAAAACGCCGCAGGCCGCAACTGAACGGTGGAGGCTTTTATTGAGGCGCATTGAAGAGTCTGTGGGGCGTTTAGTAGTCCACAGGTCTCAGATAGTAATCACCGATGGACGTGTGGGAAAGCATAGCAGTGGTGGGCGGCCGCCGCTTCCAGTGCGTGCCGTCAAGGCGGCTGCGCACGAGGTCCACATCCTCCGGCGAAAACCCCATTTTAACCAGGCGCTCCTTGGAATAGCCCTGAATAAGGTGATACAGGATGTGATCGGCTTTGGCGTAAGAAATCCCTATATCGCTCTCGTCTGTTTGGCCGACAACCAAATCAGCGGATGGAGGTTTGTTTAGGATCACCTCAGGCACGCCGAGATATCTGGCAAGCTGCCAAACCTGGGTTTTGAAGAGATCTCCCAAAGGGTTTATGGGCGGTGCATCATCGCCGTGCCAGGTAAAATACCCAAGAAGTCTTTCCGTTTTGTTGCTTGTTCCAACTGGAAGCGCCTGGTATTTTGCCGATTTATCGAACAGGACGATCATCCTGGTGCGCGCCATTACATTTCCGCGCCGAAGCGGGCTGGCATCTGGTTCAGAAGCCAAGTATCCGTCGACCGCCGGGGTGATATCAACCGTCTCCGAGGGTATCCCCAACTGGGAAATAACCAGAGCGGCGTGCTCTAAGCTGTCGCGACTGCTGGTTTTGTACGGCATCCGTATTCCAACAACGTTTTCTGGCCCCAATGCTCTAACGCACAGGTAGGCCGAGGTTGCAGAATCCACCCCCCCAGAAAGCCCAACCACCGCTTTGTGAAAACCGCGCCGACGCACTATTTCATCGCGCAGAAACTCGGTTAGCCAATCGGCAACCAACGGCGCATTGATCTTAAGTGCTTCTTCCACGGTTGGAATCTGCGGCGTTGCTTTTATGACCGGTAAGCGCTTCATTTGCTTGGTTTATGATCCAAACCGTACCGCTTCATTAGCTTGCGGAAATCTCCCTGTTTGAAAAGCTTAATCTTTATGTGCGGATACTTTTCTTTCAGACGGCGCAGTTTGCGGTTCTTACGGCTGGCAAGGTCCGGCTTGAGAGTGGTAACTTCAACGTAAAGATCGTAATCTGGAAGGTAAAAGTCCGGGGTAAAGCATTCCTTAACGTTGCCGCTTTCGTCAGTTTCCAAAACGAAAGTCTGCGGTTCGTATTCCCAACGCACCTTGTAGTAGTCCAGCAGTTTAGCAAACTCCTCTTCAGAATGGTGAGCAAACAAGGTGCTTTTGCGACGGCGCTGTGTCCTCAACGCATTCGCCTCTCCGCATTCTTGATAAATGATAAAGCCGGCGAAAAGGTGGTACAGCCAAACCAGTTTGCCTTTTCGCCTGTCTAAAGAAAGTTTACCACAAAAACAGCCGGCCTAACAACCGCTTTGCCAAAGCTTCGCCCCCGACTTTTCTGAAGGGATGCCTATCCCCCAAAACGCCTGCACTTGTCCCCCGCCCTCTTCTTCTGCTACCCTGGAACCACCGCTGTACGAACGCTTTCAGTGCGTTGACGACACCAAGCGCATTAGCTAGAATGAGGTCGGTTTCAAGGTATTAGCTGTTATCATGTATTTGGAGAGTGAGCAAGATGTTGTCGCCGTCCGATTTCTTCGATCTAGAGGGTTTCGCATTCGCGGATCTGTTTGAAGATGTAGAGTACGTTTGGGAGGTGCTGGAAAGAATCCACAAATACGCCTTGGCAAACGCCGTTGACGGAGTCCGCGGCGAAGTGATGGCGGGTGCTTATTTGATAGGCGATAGAATCAGCATTGGGAAAGGCTCGGTTGTGGAGCCGGGTGCTCTTATTAAATCGCCGTGCATAATCGGCCGGGATACCGAGATACGCCAAGGGGCTTACATCCGCGGCGGGGTGATAATCGGAGACGGATGTGTGGTTGGTCATGCCACCGAGCTTAAAAACGCTATCCTGCTTGACGGCGCCCATGCTCCCCATTTCAACTACGTAGGCGACAGCATCCTCGGCCGCAGGGTAAACTTAGGCGCCGGCACAATCCTCTCCAACGTGAAAATCCTCGGCAAAACCATTACGGTAACGGTGCAGGAGCGCAGATACGATACGGGTCTGCGCAAGTTCGGGGCAATACTGGGCGACGATACACAAACCGGTTGCAACTCTGTGCTGAACCCGGGAACGCTTTTGGGGAAACGGTGCCGCGTGTATCCGTGTGCTTCAATAAGAGGCTATTATCCAGACGGAACCGTTATCAAACTGCGCCAGGCCCTTGAAGCATCAGCGCCGCACCCATTGCTATCCGCTCAGCTCGAAGGCGGTCCAAACGCCGAGCAGGACGAAAAAGCGAAGTAACTGCTGTTTCAGTGCCGGCATCAAATCTTATCGGCTTGCGTTAGGCTTGCCAATCTTGCTTTGTTCGTTCGTACCACCTGTTCTGCCTTTCCAAAGCTTTCATGTAAACCTCATGATGATCGATGCGCGGTTCGTAAACTTTCCCGAAAGCGAAAGAAGCTTTTTCCAGCCCTTTGAGCTTTCCGAGCACGGTAAGCGCCAACAGTGCTGCTCCCCTGCTGGATGCCTCCTGCTCCAAAGATTCCACCACGGTGCGGCCGAGGACATCCGCCATAATTTGCATCCACGCTGGTGACCCCAAAAGCGCCTTCCCAGTGGCCACCACCACATGGTCCGAAGCCGCGTGGCATCGAAGCATACCGTGAATCAGTGCGAAGCGGTAGGCAACCGCCTCCAAACCAGCACGGAAGATTTCGCGCGGAGTGGTGGCCACTGTAAGACCCAGAATGGAACCGCTTGCCCGCGGCGCCCACCCAGGACTGCGCTCCCCGGCCAGCAGAGGCACGAATGTCAACCCGTGGGAATCCGGAGGCATCCGCCACACTGCTTCTTCATCTTCAGAAGTAATTCTCAGAACACTGCGCATCCAAGCCACCAAGTTTCCACCGTTGCTCAGGGCGCCGCCCACCAAAGCCAGTTTACTGTGTACAAAGTACTTCCACAAACCCCACTGCGGGGTCTCACAAGGGACTGGAACCGCCACCCGCATCGCTCCGCTTGTGCCTACCATCAGCGCAACCTTGTCCGGGGCAACACAACCACAGCCGATGTTACTGCACGCTCCGTCTCCAACCGCAGGCAGCCAAACCGCCTCCTGCAGTTGAGGAAGCTTCTCTTTGTATTCCTCGCGGAGGCCGCTTTCCACATCTGCTATATCGCCAAGCGGAGACAGCTGGTCCGCAGATATTCCGCAGATTTGAAGCAGTGGTTCGTGCCACCGCATGTTTTCCGCATCCAGCAGTCCGGTGCCGGATGCCATAGAAAAACTGCACACCGCCCTCCCAAGCAGTTTCAAGTGAACGTACTCTCCGGGAGATACCCACCGAACACTGGATTTGAAAACATCCGGAGCGGTGCGGCGCATCCACAACAGCTTGGCCGGAAGGTAGCTTGGATGCGGCACACAGCCCGTTACCCGGTGAAGCTGTTTCGGGTCCACCAGCCCCGAAAGCACCTTTGCGTCTGAATGAGAGCGCGTATCCATCCAGGTAAGCACTGGTGTGGTTGGAGCCCCATCGGCTCCAACACCCACAACGCTGTGCCAGAAAGAGCTGGTAGCTACCGTGGCAATGCGCCGATTTCCAAGCTCTCGTGCTGCACTTGCCATGCACTGCACACACTTGTCAACCAGCGCATCTGGATCCAGCTCGGCGGTTCCATCCGAGGAAGTTTTGAGCTCGTTTAACTTGGCAAACTGCGTTCCGGGCACAAGACTCCCATTGCTATCGTACACCGACGCACGAACAGAGGATGTGCCGATATCCACCGAAAGAACATACGGCTCGCGATCGGATAAAGCCACCTTCAACCTCCGCCACTTTTTTCCCCAAAAACGAGTTTTGCCCTTCAACCGGACGCCGCTTGTTCGGCAGAGCTCACTGCTGGAGGCGGCTAAAGTGAAGGGAGCGGACGAACACTCCGCCCCCTTCGGTAATTCTGAGGCTCCCAAGACGGGAGGACGCGCGTTTCAGGCCCCGCGCTACACTTTATCTAAGCCCACAGCCAGGCGCAGGATTCTGGTCACATCTGGTATATCGACCCTTCCATTGCCGTTGAGATCGAACTTTGCCAACTGCTCTGGGGTGGCTTGCATCTTGCCGACGGCTATTTGGAGGGCGATGGTGGCGTCCGGAATGCCGAATTTAACGACAGCCGCGGTCGGCGCGCGGAGTTTAAAATCCGTAAAGGTGGCACTTGCAACCTCTCCCTGAGATGCCCATGCTGGACCCACAAGCACATCCTTGGGAAGGTTTGGCAGATCGGTCTGCCATATCATGGAAGCCTTTTTCCCATCCATCGACACGAAGCCAGCGACATTGTTGCCGATGCGGCGTAGTACAACCCAGACAGGAGCGCCGATACCGGTTTCGTAATAGGCTTCCCCCGGACCGCCCGCGCTGGTGTCGCCGCCCGCCTCCGAGCGCCACTGGAAGAATACGCCGCGCCTGTACGGAGCAACATGGATAAGCGCGTACGGCGCGCTGTTGGAATCGTCCGCCCTCACCATGAGCGAAGCTCTGGCTCTGCCGTTTCCACCGCTGGCGGGAAACTCGGAGCTGAGCACCTTTATGGATGCCACGAAATCGCCGCTTGCCTTTTGGTATACGAACCAGCCCACGTCGTTTGTTCCTGCAAACTCGCCGCCGCCGGTGATGGTAAGCACACCGTTGGAAACACTCACGCCGCCTCCGGCATCACCCCAAACTACGGCGGTCCACTTCGAGTCCAACTTGTTGCCGGAGAAGTTATCATCGCGAGGGTCAGGCCCTCCCGGTGCTACATCGTGCAGAACGATCTGGGGCTCCACAACAACGGCCTTCAGCGGCTCCACGTTCACATCCACGGTTGAAGGTGTTGCCTTTGCAAGAGCTTTGGAGTCGTCTATCTTGACAGTGTACTTGCCGGGCGGAAGGTCTTGGAACCAGGCGTATCCGGCTTGATCAACGAGAACGGTTGCCACTTCTTCTCCCTTGCTGTTCATCAGGGTCACAGGTGTGTTCATTGCCGGAACAAAGTCGATCGGGGGCGGACCCTGGGATGCAAGGCTTTTATCCCTGAGGTAAACAATCACAACACCAGCGGGCTGGTTAGCCACGCGGAGGCGCGGCAGGTGGTTGGCATCCTCTATTCCGGAGCCGCCGCGTCCGTGGTTGCCCTTTATAGCAATCACGTTTTCGCCGCCGAATACGATTACGTCATTGGGCACCTGATACCGGCGGGACGTGCCGGGGCCTTGGTAAGCGGTGGAAAAGCCGATTGGAAAACCGTTCACGAAGGCCCAATCGTTATCCTCCACACCATACCGGTCCAACACTATAGGCTTGTTCAGGTTCTTCCATTCGGCTGGAACTGTAATCTTAAGGCGGTACCAGAAGTAACCGCCGTTGCCGGCCTGGCCTCCATTGCCGAGCTGGTCCAGACCCATGTTGCCAGGTATTTCGGCATCTTTCCAATCTCCCTCTTCTTTGTACAGCGGATCCGCGGGGCCGAAATACCAAGCAGAGCCGGCGTTGTTGGTTGGAAAACCGTCTGGGCTAAAATCAGTCGGGGAACCGCCAAGCAGTGACCGCCATACCGAACCCGGAGGAAGCCGATCGGGCGCCAAGTCCAGCTCTGGGAGGGGTTTGCCGGTAAAGTCCACCGTGATCTCCTCGTCCTCCGAGGCCAGGGTAACCTTTGCGGGAGCGGCATCCTGGCTGTCTGGAATAATAGTGTATTTTCCGGGCTTCAGCGTAAGGGTGTAGTATCCGCTGTCATCGGCAGTAACTACTGCCGAGGTAGCACCAGTTTCGGAGATGGCAAGAACCACTCCGCCTCCAATCGTGGTTCCGGAAACAGTTGCCGCCCATACGCATGTTTGGGCCGCAAGCAGGACAACCACCAGCAAAGCGCCGGTTATCCACAAACAGCGCTTCATTGTTCAGGCCCTCCTTGGAGCTTTTTCAGCCGTCAGGCACCGCAGCATTCTGGTTAAGCGGCCGCCTGAGCGAGCTTTTTGGTAATTATAGCAGAAAAAGAAATTTCGTGAATACCGGCCAATAGCATAAAATCCACAACTTGAAAGGTTTTAAATAAGGTTGGGTAAACGCCAAGTCTGTCAAAACAACCATTCCTTTTCTGGCAGGAATCCTGCAAACACGGAAGAATGTAAATAAGCGCTTTGAGAGAGGTTCAGAGCTTATGTGCGGCATAACCGGTTACATAGGTCGACGTCAGAGCGTACCCATACTTATCAACCAGCTTAAACGGCTGGAGTACCGAGGCTACGATTCCGCCGGCATCGCTATGATAGAGCACGGCAGTGTTGAAATCATCCGCAGTGCTGGGAAGATCTCCGCGCTGGAGGCACTGCTGTCGGGCCAGCGTTTCCGCTCGAACATCGGGATTGGACACACAAGATGGGCCACCCACGGCGCTCCCTGCGAGGTCAACGCTCACCCGCACTACGACTGCGAACACAACATCGCCGTTGTGCACAACGGCATAATCGAAAACTATCTGGAGCTGAAAGAGATGCTTACCGCCGCCGGCCACCAGTTCCACTCCGAGACTGATACGGAGGTACTGCCGCATCTTGTTGAGCACTTCTACAAAGGCAACCTGGAAGATGCTATACGCGAGGCTTTAAAGCACATCCGCGGTTCATACGCGCTTGCACTGGTTTCGCGCCACGATCCGAAGCGATTATTTGCGGCGCGGTGTCAAAGCCCGCTCATCATCGGCTTGGGAGACGGAGAAAACTTCTTGGCTTCCGACATACCGGCGCTTGTTAGCTACACGCGCGACGTGATCATTTTGGAAGACGGAGATATGGCCACCGTTGACTGTAGCGGGGTGAAAATCACCCGCTTCGACGGAAGCCCTGTCGAGCGCCAGGTTACACACGTAACGTGGGATATAAGCGCTGCCGAAAAAGGCGGTTACGAGCACTTTATGCTCAAGGAGATACACGAACAGCCGGATGCGGTGCGCAATACACTGCGCGGACGCATAGTTGAAGGCAAAGTGGTGCTCCGAGAGCTTGAGGGCATCGAACCGCTGGTCAAAAGAATGAATCGGATACAGATAGTGGCGTGCGGCACAGCATACCACGCAGGATGTGCCGCAAAGCTCCTGCTGGAAGAGCTTCTGAGAGTACCGGTTTCGGTGGATCTGGCCTCGGAGTTTCGCTACAGCAACCCTTTGGTTGACAAGAATACATTGGTAATTGTGGTCAGCCAAAGCGGAGAAACTGCAGACTCCCTGGCCGCTCTGCGCGAAAGCCGCTCCCGCGGCGGTACAGTGGTCGGCGTGGTGAATGTGGTGGGAAGCTCTATCGCCCGCGAGTCGGACTTCGTTCTCTACACCTGGGCCGGCCCCGAAATATGCGTTGCCTCAACCAAAGCCTATTTAACGCAGTTGGCCGCTCTAAACCTGCTGGCTATCTACCTGGCCGATGTTCGCGGCACCGAGGAAAATACTTCGTCCTTAACCGAAGCACTGCAGGCCGCACCGAAACTGGTTGAAAAGGTCCTGCGTATGGAAACCAAAATCGCAGGGTTGGCGGCAGAGTTAGCAGACCGAGAGCATTTCTTCTTCTTGGGGCGCGGCCGCGACTACGCTGTTGCTATGGAGGGCGCCCTGAAGCTGAAGGAGATAACCTACCTGCACGCTGAGGCCTATGCGGCGGGAGAGCTAAAGCACGGCCCGCTTGCCCTAATAACCCACGAAATCCCTGTGATCTGCCTGGTAACTCAAAAAGCCACCCGCGAGAAGATGATCTCCAACATCAAAGAGGTGAAGGCCAGGGGTGGATACTGCGTTGCGCTAGTTCGCCCGGACGATGAGGC
>JBMFPP010000016.1:0-15543 GCA_049969055.1 Armatimonadota bacterium
CACCTTTGGGAGACGCCCTTCCGTAGGAGCGGCTTCAGCCGCGAATTCAGCCGCGAATCCGGTAGGAGCGGCTTCAGCCGCGACCGCTTCAGCCGCGACCGCTTCAGCCGCGACCGTATCGGGGTTTGAAGAAGTCGGGGCTGAAGCCCCTCCTACAACCCCTCCTACAGTCCCTCCTACAATCCCTCCTACAGCCCCTTCTGCAGATGGGACCGTGTCGGGGCTGAAGGGGCTGGAGTCGGGGCTGAAGGGGCTGAAGTCGGGGCTGAAGGGGCTGAAGTCGGGGCTGAAGCCCCTCCTACAGCCCCTCCTACGGATGAGGGCGCGGGCCTGCTCCAGAAGATAACGCCCGCCGGGGTCGCCGTCGTGGGCCTCCCACCGGCAGAGGTTAGCGATGAACCTCTCGTCCACCTCGGCGTCTTCGGTAAGCAGTGCGCCGAGCACCGCGGCGCGGGCGACCACCAGCGGTCGCCGTGCCCACCACACGTGCAGGGTGGAGATATGGCCGTGGCGGATGGCTTTTTCACGCCGGGCTTCGTCAGAGAGCGCCCGCAGGGGGAGCAGGGTTTCAATCAAGCGGCGATTCTGCATAATGCATCACTCCTGTTTTCTGCTCAGGTAATCACAAAGTCTCCAAGAAAGATTAACTTCGTGTCTTTGCGTCTTCGTGGTTAGAAAAATCCAATCCTTCCCTATCGCTCAGGCTTCCTTTTTCCAGTCCTCAACCACGACCTTGATGATGCCCGTGACGGGCTGAGCTTTGAGGTGGGCGGCCGGGTTCTGGATGGTATGCAGTCGCGGCTCGCTTACGGCGTTCTCCACAACGTAGAGCCAGTAGCGGTCGCCCAGGCGCTCGGCCATCTGCCACTCGTGGGGCGTCAGTTCCAGCGGACCCGTGGTGGCGAAGGCTTTGACCTCAATGTAGCGGGTCTCTTCCGACGAGGAGGAGACGATGTCGTAGCCTAGGAACTTGAGGCTCACGTCCTCTGGACTGCGGCCTTGTTGGCGTTCATATTCCATAGCTACCTGCATGCCCGCTGCTTCGATTTCACTTTTGTTTTCGGTTGTTTGGGTTGCGGTTGGAGTCGCTGCCCCCTGGGATTTAGGGAGAATGAGGGCAACGGCTTCCATCGTGGGCTCCAAGCAGAGGATCTGTTGTTCCTTTTCCAGTTCCGCAAGGCGTTCCCTTTTCTCGCGAAGCAGTGCTTTCAGGTTATCCTCTTCCTGTCGGATGGCGGCGCCCATATCCTCGCCTTGGCCTTGGCGGCGATGGTAGGCAAAAAGCTTGTCTTGGGACTCTTGGATGAGATAGCTGTAGGAAGCTTCCAGCCAACGCTCCTTGATGGCACACTCGCGTCCCCGACGCTCTTTAGCTTCTTGTTGGACAGCGGTTAGGCAGTTCAGTAGGTGTGCTTTTACTGCCTGGCTTGCTTCCTGAAGATACTGGGCCAACTCCTCGGGCAAACGCAGGTCTTGTGAGGCCGACTCCAACTCCCAAACCATGCGCGGGTCCACCTCCCGAATCTCGCCGTTGGCTCTGTCGTGGAAGAGAGCCACCAGCCGCTCCAAGACGGATTTGCCATACCCATCCTGCAGGCAGGTCCGATAGAGCCAGAGCGTCCCTTGGCGCCCCTTCTCGTCGAGCAGAACGGCCTTGAGGGGGCGGCTCTTCTGCAAGCAGTGGTCTATGAGGGCTTCCAGCAGGGGATGGCCGGGGGCGAAAAACTCGGCGTTGTCTTTGCGGGCCGCATCCCGTTCAAAGGCAATTTGCAGTCCGTGCACGAAGGCATCGCTCTGCAAACCGTGCTGCTCGAGGAACTCCCGCGGCACGGTGATGTGGAAAACTCTCGGGCGGCGTCTGTCTTCCCTGAACTGCCCGCCCACTATTTGGACCGCGAGGCGGGTAAAGCGCTCCACATCCCAGGGGACAAGCCGCCGCAGAAGCGAGTCAGTCTCGTTTCTCTGAACGGCAGAGAGATCAATGTGGTGGCCGGCCAGGGCGTTTTCTTCTAGGGTGCGGCGGAACTCCTCTAGACGTGCTTCGACGTTAACATCTAGCACTTGTTCCAGTTGGAACTCTTCTTCCCTGAGGACAGCCTGCATGATGAGGTCTTCCAGGCGCACGCCTTCCAGCAAGGTGCCGATGACATCATAGATAGTGTCGCCAAGGCGCTCCCGCATGCGCTCTAGCTTCTCCATGAGCCGCTCCAGCACCTTACCCTCACGGGTTTCCGGATAGAGCAGGTTGAAGATGAAGCAGTCGCGCGTTTGCCCGTAGCGGTGGATGCGGCCCATGCGCTGTTCCAACCGGTTGGGGTTCCAGGGGAGGTCGTAGTTGACCATCAGGCGGCAGAACTGCAGGTTGATGCCTTCACCGGCGGCATCTGTGGCGACCATGACCTGCACCTTGTCGCGGAAGCGCCGTTCCTCATCAATACGAGCCTGCAGGTTCATCTGCCCGTGAATGACGGCGCATGGGAAGCCCCATTCCTGAACCCGCCGCGCTAGGGCGGTCAAGGAGTCCTTAAACTCGGTGAATACCAACAGCTTCTCATCGGGGTGATAACGGAGATGTTCTTCTATCACCCGGCGCAGCTCCTGCACCTTGGCTTCTTCGCCCGCCTTCTCGGCCTCCAACGCTAAGCTGATCAATGTGTCCAGTTCCGTCAGCTCCTCTCGCAGTTCCTCCGGTGTTTGCGCAGCGGTAACCCCCTCCAGCCGCTCCTGAAAGCTTTCCCACTCCTGGGAGGTCATCTCTGCCAGGTCTTGCAGGGCCTCCTCGTCCCATTCGGGCAGTTCTTCCTCCTGCAGGCGGCGCTCCCACTCGTTGAGCAGGTTCTGTAGTTTGCTTTTGCGGCGGCGAAGCGACTCCCGAACTGCGAACAGGCTGGAGGAGAGTCGCTTCTGCAGAACTGTGAGCGCCAGGGCCACATTGCGGCTCCGCTGGTCCGTCTTGCCGGAGACGGCGGCGTACCAGCGGCGCACATAGCGGGTAACAGCCTCGTAGAGGCGCTGTTCTGCTTCGGTCAGCAGCACACCGACCGTTTTTACCTCCCGTTTGCGGAAGAGCGGTTGTCCCTGCAGATCGGTCACCTGCTCTTTCGTGCGACGCAGTACGAAAGGTAGTCCCTCGGACCGTGCAGCCGTCCTCAATTGATCGGGATTCGCGAAAAGGCGCGGCTCTAGAAGGTTCAGGAGTAGGAAGTAAGCCTGGTCGTCGCCTTTATGCGGTGTGGCGGTCAGAAAGAGCAGATGGGTGGTTTTTGGCGCCAGTGCTTCGCCCAACTGATAGCGCTTGGTCTTGTAGATTCTCTGCCCGTAGCGGGTGGCGGAGAGTTTGTGGGCTTCATCCACAATCACAAGGTCCCACCTCTGGCGAGCAAGAATCTCCCGCACGTCCTCCCGGCGGGCAAAGTCCATAGAAACCGCCACCTGCGGGTTGCGGTCAAAGAAATCCGCGGTGTAGAGGCTCTTCAACAACTCCCGGCGCATGGGGACGAACTCTTCCCGGAACCAGTCTCCCATCTCACGCTGCCACTGATCCTGGAGGTGGGCTGGGACTATGAGCAGCACCCGCTGGACAAGCCCACGGGCTTTGAGTTCCTTTATTACGAGTCCAGCCATGATGGTCTTGCCCAGCCCGGGGTCATCAGCAAGCAGAAAGCGAATGCGAGGCAAAGGGAGTATATGGCGATAAACCCCGTCCACCTGATGCGGCAGAAGGTCCACCTGTGTGACACTCACAGCGTAATGGGGGTCGAAAGCGTAGGCTAGGCGCATCCGAAGGGCTTCGACAAAAGAGATAAAAAGGTGACAATGGAGGAATTTGGATGCGAAATCCTCCCACAGGGATGGCTGTTTTTGAACGCGCTTCTCCAACTCCTCGAGGCTGAAAACCAGCTGTTTCGCCTGCAGAGAAGGGTGAAAAACAACCTTCAATACGATCTGAGCTCCAACCTTTTCAAACCCGAAGATCTCTGCCTCTTCAGAAAAAGGTTCGATCCTCACACGATCTCCTATTTTGAGAGTTGTACCGTTTTCTTTCATCAAAGTATGCTCCCGTAGCGATTCAAAAAATGGGCCGCATGAATCTTGCGCGTTCTACTTTGCTAAGCCAATGAACCGCGGGTCCAAATGCGAACTGCGAAT
Source organism: Armatimonadota bacterium (assembly GCA_049969055.1). Lineage (GTDB taxonomy): Bacteria > Armatimonadota > DTGP01 > DTGP01 > JBMFPP01 > JBMFPP01. The sequence goes on from JBMFPP010000016.1 coordinate 4,150, forward strand.
TTGTAAGGAGTTGGTACTATAATACCATAGAAACCGGTTTACTAGACAGCTTCCAGCGCATCCCCAAAGCATAAGCATGACGCGCGAAAACTTAGCCGCAATTTCGAGAAAGCTCGCCATCGCAGCAGAAACAACAGGATTTTTAAGCCCATACACATAATGTTGTTAGTGGATTTGACAAATTTGGTTACAACACTATACAGAAAAAATCGGCAAATATGGGATACTTCGACCACTCGGAGCGATACATGCTCCAGATTGAAGCTCTCAACCAGAGGGGCGGCAGGCTTCTCACTTTTGTGGATTTGATAGAGGCGGGCACCGTTAGTGAAGAACTTGTCGCCTACTTCTTGTGCGCTGTCGCGGGTGGAGCTTCGTTCATAACCGCCGCCGTACCAGGAAACGCCGGCAAAACCACAGTGCTGGCATGCTTGCTGTCTTTACTGCCGCCGCAAACCGAAATCTTTACCATCGCCGACGCCTACCACCTATATGCCGCCCAGCGGGACCACTCCGGCAAACGCATATGCTACCTAGTCCACGAAATAAGCGACGGTCCCTTCTACTCCTATCTCTGGGGCGCTCATGTGGACCGCTTCCTCGCGCTGCGCGGCAACAAAAGACAGATAGCGGCATCTATGCATTCGGACAGCCCTGAGCATATGGAACAAGTGCTCGTCCGTGAATTGGGCGTGAACCGAGACCGCTTCAACAGCATAGAGCTTCTTGTGTTTCTGCGGATGGACCGCATCCAATTAGGCCTAAGAAGACGGGTTGCCTCGGTCTATGAAGCCGCTCAGGACGGAAAACACAGGCTTGTCTACTCTTGGAACCCAAAAACGGATTCACACGACCTGATCGAAGCTCCGCACCTGCCTTGGTGCAGTGAGGTCAACCTCTCATCCGCCGCTGAATTCATTCGAGCCACTCGCAAGGACAACATTCGCTCTCTCCGCGTTTTCCGAGAGCGCGTGGTCGAATTTCTGCAATCCGGCGGTCTGCGCCCCTAAACCCCTTCAGTAAAGCACCAGCAAAGCGGTCGCAATGCACAAGCCTAATACACCGCCGAACTGAAGGCCAAACCGCTTCCTATGATGTGCAAAGTGGATACCTTGATTGTGGGCGGAGGGCCGGCGGGCCTGTCTGCGGCGGAACGCGCCGCCAGCTCCGGAAGCGTGCTGGTTGTGCACCGAGACAAAGAGATAGGCCGCCCGGTGAGAACCAGCGGAGGCACCTGGCTTCGAGAACTGCGCCGTTTGCATCTGCCGGAGCATGTGTGCAACCCTATCGACGAATTGGTTTTCATAGGGCCGACGCAGACAGCCCACATCGCTTTTCAAGCCGACAAACCCGCCGTTGCCAATGTCACGCGCCTGTACCAACACCTTGCGGAGCAGGCTCTCACAGCTGGGGCACGCATCCTTTGCGGAGCTCGTTTCTTACGCGCCAGATACGAAACAGAAGACTCTATTACCTGCCTCATATCCGCTGATGGAAGAGAGCTCAAAGCAACCGCCAGATTTGTTATAGATGCCTCTGGATGGCGCAGGGATGTGGCCGCTTCTCTCGGTTTAACCGACAGACCCAAACGCGTGGGACTGGGAATCGAATACGAATTCGAAGACCTTTCAGCAGAAAGATCCAGAGCCGCGCTTTTGGTCGGCAACGGCCTTGCGCCGAGCGGCTATGGATGGATCTTCCCCAAACCGGGCAATTCCATATGCATCGGTGTAGGGATAATCAGTCCGGATGCCTCCGCACCGCTGGCGAAACTCTTGGAACAACTCCTGAGCACCAACCTGCCGAACCGCCTGGGATTTAAAATCGGCAGACTTTTAGAGCGCCACACTGGAATAGTCCCTGCGGACGCGCCTGCCGCCGCTGTTGTGCACAACCGCATCTTGGTTGTTGGAGATGCGGCCGGGCAGGCACTGCCGCTTTTGGGAGAAGGAATTCGCTTCGCCGTGAAGTTCGGCCGAACAGCGGGGAACGCAGTAGCAGAAGCACTGAAAGACCCAAATCACTGGAAGGAACATCTGCGCGTATACGAGGAGTACTGGCAAAAACAGCACTACAAACGCTTTTTCCTAGCCTACCGCGCCAATGAGCGCCTCAGCACCTATACCGATCAAGATTGGGATGAGAAAACGCGCCTCCTCTCGCTGATGAGCGGAGATGAAACAGCCCGACTGCTTCGCATGGAGCTAACCACAGCAGATGCGCTCCGAATCTTTTTGCGCGGCCCAGCCACAGCTGGTCCTCTATTCCTCGGCACCAAAATCAGGCGGCTGAAGTCCTTCTGGCGCTCAAAGCTCCGAAACTTCTTCCCCTTCTAGCTAGCCGCGTCGGGAAGAGCCGTCTTCGCTGCTTCCGTTGCCGCAAGAGTTAAGACCAGCCGCTTCGCGCAGTACTCTCTCCACGTGACTGCCGTGCCAATACACTTTGCCGCACGTACCGCACCTGCGGAACTTGTCGTGGGTGGAATAGGTATAAGGCGGCACCTTATCCCTAACAGTTTCTTTGGGTACCTCCTCCAGAACCTCGTTGCAAAGTGCGCACCTCGGGGTGAGGCGCAGCGGATCCACCTTTAACCCAAGCTCGGTAATGACTTGGCGCACCTGCTCCGGCGTCTCGTCGCTCAGTATAAAAAGCGACCTCTGAGCCGCCTTCCGAAAAGCTATCTCAGTATCGCGGGTGAGGATGATGCGATTCTCGCGCATTGCGCGGCAGACTAAAACATCGTCTTCAATATCCGGGCAGTACAAAACGTCAAAGCCCAGCATCCGCAGCCACCTGGCCAGCTTCCCAACATTGCAGTCCGCAAAGAACCTCATCGGCCCTTTTAGCACAGCCTGTCTATCGGGGAATCTATCTGCCGGCCTCTGGTTGCCTCGGCAGATAGTCCAAAACAGGTGCCAACTCGGCCACAACCGCCTCGGTGCTCTCTACGTTGGATATCAATGCATCAAGGTCGCTTGATATCTCCTCCGGCGGGCACATGGCCACGAACTTATCAGCCACGTACGAAAATGTGTTTTCTATCATCTCAAGCTGTGTCTCCATGCGGTCCACGCTTCGTCGGAAACGGCCTATCTCCGCCCTGCGCTTCTCAAGAATCTCCAAATTCTTCTCGTGCATCGATCTCAGCTCCGGGTCTGCGGCCGATTGGACTGCCCGCCTAGCACGTTCTAGCTTCGCGTCTATCTCATCTTCTTCCAAACGCTCCAGGTGCTTCCGATACCTATTAGCGTTTACCAACATCCGAAGGAAAGAATAAAGCAGGCGGTCCAGTTTGGCTAGCTCGTCGGATACTATCCTGGAATTCTCCGGCGGCACGCTTTGGTGTATAGAGTCCCGAATGTGGCGCAGGCGAAGATACCTTTGGCGGTCAAATCCCGTAATTTGCGCAACAAGGGATTCGATGTCTTCGGAAAGCCCCCTTTCACGCCTCTGAGCGGCATCTACCCGCGCGCGAAACCAGCGCATTCTGGGCACGTAAACTAAGTACGGTACCTCTAGAAGAAAAAGGAGAGGGGCATGCTTAAGAACCATCGACGCCGCGCCCAAGCTAGCATGGGTGCCAAATATGGATGCGGCCCCGACGCCCAAAAGCGCCGCAATATTAAGAGGGTGAAGAAAAGCCGCCTTAACGTATTTCATCTCACAAATGTATTCCCGCGCCACAGCACATTAGTATCAATTGCCAGTGCTTTCTGGTTGTTCGGGAATAGGCTGCATGGTCTTGGTTGCGTCTTCCTCAGGAGGAGCCAAACCCAACTGGCGCTTGTATTCCAAAAGTTTCTCATCTACCTCCGAAGACGTGGTAGCCCGTCGGATCTCCTGCAGTCTTGCATCCACACCGCTGGTTGCCAGCTCCACTTTGGCTTGGGCCTTTGCCGCGCGCTCTTCGATCTTCTCGGTCATGCGCTCCAGCGTATCCGACTGATCTCCTTGGTTGAACGACATCATCAACCCCGCAAGGCGCTCCTGCATCTCTGCCTGCTTTGCGCGGCTGATGGCGCGCATAGCCTCTTGTATCTTCTGGTTCATAGTGCGGATGTAGTCTTCCCTCGCCAGCTTGGCCTGCGCGGAGGCTTTCTGCGCGGCTTCATACTGGACCTTGGTCTCCTCCAAATCCCGCTTAGCGTCCTCCATCCTTTGGATGAGCATTTTGGCCTCTTCTTCGTACTGCGGACCCAGCTTCACAGCTGCTATAACCTGCTTGTCTAGATCGGCTATCTCCTTCTGAAGCTTCTCAATGCGGTTGCGCAGTAGCACCTCATGCTTCATAACCTCAGCAACAGTGTCGTTGAGCTTGGGCACCTGCGCACGCATGTCATCGATGTACTGCTGAAGCATAACCTCGGGCTTTTCAAGACCCCGTATGAAAAGCCCAAAGAAAGAGCGGATCACTGCTAAAAACCGGCGAAACATCGCTTCCTATCTCCTTGCGAAATGCAGTAAACCAAATCAGCATGTAAACCGCGCCGTTAAAACCGCACGCAGAACGAACGGTTTATATGCTGAGCCTGTCGTGCTCTTCTTCGTTCCAAAGGCGCAAAACTCCTCCGCGAAACTTAAAAAACGGCAGCGGCGCGGATATCCCAATCGGCACTCACTCCCGTTGTTTCGAGCGCCTCCTCTTATCCGCGCCGCCGCAAACCACCGGCGAAAGCGACTTCAAACCTAACGCAGTGTTCGATAGGTGTTCGTGAAGCCGCTTCCGATTAGAACTTGTACCCGAACATCACGTTGAAACCGCCGACCCGCACGTCGAGATTCGGAGCCGGCTTGTTCTTAGAAAACACCAGGTTGTACTTCAGCTCGCCGAAAAAGTTCGAACCGAAGTCAACTCCCACCAAAAGCGGAATCCCGAAATGGGTCTTCGTATCGCTCACCCTAAGCGCCGCGCTCCTGACCTTGCTGAAGTACAAGCCCAAACCGGCACCGTAATAGAAGCGACTGCCCTCTTCCGACTCGGCGTGAGAACGCAGTTTGTAAACCGCCTGCACTGTCCACATGCGGTTGCTGTTCTTACCGGTCAGGTACTCCAAGGTGCCAACCCACTCTGCACCGCTTGGGGTAACCTGCGCGGTGTAATCCAAGCCGGCCGCAAACCATGTACTGCGGCTCACATCGCGCCAATCTCCATCGTCCGGCCGGAAGATGCCAACTTTCAGTGCCCAGGGCTTTTCAGGAGCTTCCTGCGCGGCGACAACACTGCCAAAAAGCGAAGCGGCAAAAACCGCCAAAACCAGCAAAACAAACCAGCGTTTCATCCGTTTCTTACCTCCTTAGGTAGGTAGTTGGCCCCACAAAGAAACGCAGAATCTTTCCTAACCAAACACCTCCTTTCCGCCCGGAACTAACGGTCAAAATCAATGTGCCAATTTGGCACTGCCCTACCCTCGCTTGCAAGGATTATAACCATCGTTTGTCTGCATTGTCAAGCCTCTGCACACTGTTGCAAACACGCTAACGCAGGCCCGGTCCGCCGCTCTAAAGCCGTCACTAAAACAGCAACCACAATTTGCACGCCGACCAGCAAAGACCACAAGGAAAACCACACTACTTTCCCCGAAAATATAAATAGTGTAAACCTAACCCTGGAAAGTGGAAAACTCCTGCGGCTCTTGAAGAAATGAAAGAAACCTCCGGTTCAACTGCACAACAGCACAATCTGCGGCTTCCCCCTTGGGCGGTTGAAATGAAGCGCAAATACGAAGCCGGGGAAAGCGCCGTGTTTCTGCTTTACGGCAACGTGTTGGACATTCTACCGTACCGGTCCGAGTTTGTACACCTTCGGGATTTCCTCACACGTGCCCTATCCGGCGGCAAAGACATGGTGGCCTATTATAACATCAGCGAGGGAATAACCTTTGCTACCCCACAGATGAAAGAGGATTTCCGGCGCTTTGTCGATGTCACCGCAAGCATCTCAGGGCGGATTCCTGGCCTGAGCGACCCAGCCTTCTACGGCGAGCACCCGGAACTCATCCGCGACCCACAGGTAGCTCTGCCCTTGCTGGAGCGCCTCATAGAAATGCGCAATCGAATCTTCCTGGTGATAGACCACGTGGATAAAATAGCCCCAAACAGTGAGTACTCCTTCATGAACATGGAAGACCGCCGAAGTCTCACAACCCTCCTAAGATGGGCCGCCCATCCACAGCTCCTCAACAGGGATAACGTTGTGATTTTGGTTGCCAAAAACCTCGCCGACGTACACCGCGAGCTTCGAGGCAACCCCCTGGTGGAGCTTGTTGAGATCAGCTACCCCGACCGAGACGAACGCCTGGAGTTTATCGCCGCCCAAGCAGCACAGGGAGTGCCGTTGGAAATGCCCGCCGAAAAGCTGGCCAACGGCACCGCTGGGCTCAACCGCATCTCCATAAATAGCTTCTTCCAGCAAGCCCGCAAAACCGGAGAGCCTGTCAGTTTGGCGATGGTCAAACGCCGCAAAACCGAAATTCTAACCGAAGAGTACGGCGGCCTTGTGGAGGTTATAGAGCCGGATTTCGGTTTGGAAATGGTGGGCGGGCTAGACATGGTGAAAGAGGACCTGCAGGTGGTTATAGAGCTTCTGCGCGAAGGCAACCGCACCGAAGCGCCCATGGGTGTTGGCCTTATCGGACCTCCGGGTACGGGCAAAACTATGCTGGCAAAAGCCGTTGCCAAAGGCGCCGACCTGCCGTTCTTGAAAATCGGCGATATCCGAGACAAGTGGGTTGGCGAATCCGAAAAGAACGCCGATAGGGTTATCACGCTCCTGCGCTCATTGGCCCCGGTTGTCGTGTTCGTGGATGAAATCGACCAAGCCTTCGGCGCCCGCGGAGAACGCGGGGACAGCGGCGTGTCTCAGCGCATCTGGGCAAAGTTCTCCGAAATACAAAGTGATACATCATACAGGGGCAAGATCCTTTGGATCTGGGCCACCAACAGACCCGATATAGTAGACGAAGCCACCAAACGTCCGGGCCGCCTCGGCGACCTGAAAATCCCGTTCTTCTTCGCCGCCGATAATCCGGAAGCCGTAATCCGCCTCTCTGCCAAGCGGAATAACATTGCCCTCAAAGCCCAAGACCTTTCCGAAGTCCTCGAGCTGGTAAAAGGGTATTCGGCCGCAGAACTGGAGGCCGTGGTTCTCAGAAGCCGCTGGTTCGCAAGGCGCGCCGGCCGCCGCAACGTTACCTTGGATGACCTCATCGCCGCGGCAAAAGACTACATACCCTCCCGAAACGACAAAATGATCGAGTACATGGAGCTTCTGGCGGTCTTGGAAGCCTCATCCATGAGAATGCTTCCGGAAAAATACAGGCAAACTTACGACCGCGACAGCATCGTTGCCCAGGCGCACAAGTTGCGGTTGGAGCTTTCCTCCATGGGCCTCCTTTAATTTGTCGCCCTCTACAACTCCACCGCTGTAACAAAACCATGCATTTGTGGAATCATTTTCAATAAAGAAAACACAAGTGTATGCTCAATTTAATCCTATGTTTTGCTCGCTTGTCAAAAGCCTTCTGCGGGAAATTTCAGTTTGGCTAATATTATTTGCGGTTGCAAGCTTCCAGAAAACCGCCGCTCAACCGGGGAGCGTGGGATTTGCCTTTCGCAAAGTCGGTAGGTGGCCGGTGTACGTGGTAGCCGCAGATCTCCGCGACCCAAGCGTGAAGATTACCCCTGTGCTCAGCCGCCGGGGCGTGGGCTCCGCCGAACCAATCCAGTCTATGCTGAGCAGGGCCAAGCCCACAGCCGCCATCACGGGCACCTTTTTCTGCCTTAGAACCCTAATACCAACCGGGGACATCGTTATTGCTGGGCGAATGGTGCACTTCGGAGGCGTAGGAACCGGCCTGTGCATCTCACCCACCAACAACGTTTACTTCGTTCCCAGACAAAAATACCGGCATGTGGACTGGACCGGCTACGAAGCGGTTCTCTGCGCGGGGCCAAGACTGCTTTGGGACAGCCAAATATGCGTCAATCCCAAAGCTGAAGGTTTCCGAGACAAACGCATGATTTACTCTAAAGTGCCAAGGCTCGGCGTTGGTGTCACGGCAAAGGGCAAACTGCTGTTGGTCCTTGTGCGCAAACCCTGCCACCTCAGCGATCTGGCGCGCGTTATGAAAGCGCTTGGATGTACTGATGCAGTCAACGTTGACCAAGGTTCATCCGCAAGCCTGTACTACCGCGGCTGGTACATTATGCGCCCGAAGCGCTACCTCACCAACATCTTGGCCGTTTACGATTCCCAAGAGAAATACCAATCGGCCCTTCACCGCCTCGCTCCGTGGCTTGCGGGACCAACGGGTTAGCGGCTTAAAATCCGATGCGGAGCAGACTATCCAAACCGTGGTCCGCGGCTATTGACCGAACCCGCGACGATAAATTGGCCGAGTAAACTGCGCGTGTCTCCTCATCGAAAAGTACTTTTCGGCAAAAATCTAACAAATCGTTTTGCCCAAACAAACGAGGGCCAATCGAATCGGCAAAACGATTTGCCAAATGGCTGTGATGCCGCCTTAAAAACCCGGCCACCGACGGCCAAACCCCAGGACGAGGGTTGAGGCGATCCACCCATATGTGAGTTAGAGGCAATCCCTCAAGAAGAGACATTAGGGAATCCAGGTTTTCATCGCCGTCCGAAAGTCCAGGCAGAAATGGACCCAAGAAAGCGTAAATCCGGATTCCCCGGCCGGCAGCCGCCCTCAGCACTTCAACGCGCGCGGCTGTTGGGGAGGCTCCCGGTTCAATCTGAGCCCGAAGCGTCTCATCCGCCGTAGTGATTGTCACGCCTACCTCTGCGGGTCCATATCCCCGAAGGATATCCAAATCCCTAGCCGCCAAAGCGCTTTTCGTCAGGATGCTTACTTCGAAGCCTGCATCAACCAATATCTGCAGGCACCTTCGGCTCAACTGATAGTGCCGCTCCGCAGGCTGCCACCCGTCGCACACAGAACTGAGTACAACTCTGCCAGGGGGCCGGCGCTTCACATCCTTCTGAAGCACCTCCGGAGCATTCACTTTCACGTCCAAAAACCTGCCCCACGGCTCCGGGTGGCCCGTAAACCTGCGCATGAAACGCGCATAGCAGTACACACAGGAGTGTAAACAGCCAATGTAGCAGTTTACAGCGTACCGGGCTATGCCGGAATCCGACAGCAAGCTCTTGGCAGTAATCTCCCTAATCCTAACGATGCCGGAAACCACAGCTTCATACCCTAAGCAGTTCCAAAACGCTTAGGCCGATCTACACCGTCTCACGGCTTGCGGTTTTCAATCCAAGCGCTCCAGCCGCGTCTTTCTGAACAACTCCACCACATCATCCGGGTTGCACTGCGCCGTACCAGGAGACATAACCACAGATGCGGCAACAGCCGCCCCCAAGCGCAAACCGGCCTCTGGAGGCACTTGGCGCTCTATACCCAAGGCAATACCGGCCACAATGCCGTCCCCGCCCCCAGAGGTGCTTACCACCTGCACGTCCAGCGGCGGGACGAAGTAAGTTGCGCCTTTAGTAGCCGCCACAATACCCTGCTCACCCAACGAAGCCACAACCCACTCCGGCCCAGCATCCAAAACTTCCTTAACCGCATCCACAACGTGATCTACCGAACCAAGTGTGCGGCCAACAAGCTCTTCCAGTTCGAAAAGATTTGGCTTGATGTAAGTGGGCTTAGCTGTAATGCCGCGGCGCAGAGCCTCGCCTGATGTGTCAAGTATGGTAACGGCACCGGCATCCTTTGCCGCTTCTATCATCAACGCATAGGCCTCGGGGCGAGAACCGCGCGGAAGACTGCCGCAGAAGCACCATACCTTCGCTTGATCCGCCGCCTCGCGCACTTTTCGAATCAGCACATCCTCCTGATCCTCCGTAACCCACATGGTCTCAGCGATTATTGTACTTTGGCTTCTGGTGCTTTTGTCCACTATAACCGTGTTAACCCTCGTCTCGCCCTCCGCCTGAACAAAATCGAAAGGTATCTGGTGCTCCGCAAGCATCTTCAGCATCTCGGCTCCGGCCAAGCCTGCAGCAAAACCCAAAGCCATTGTTTTCGCCCCCAAGGTTTTGACCAAAATCGAGACGTTGGTTCCCTTGCCGCCCATTGTGGTTATGCAGTTCTCTGCCACTATGCGCCGGCCAAACGAAAACCTGGGGACAAACAACAGCCGGTCAAGAGCGGTGTTTGCGGTAACCGTTGCAATCATTCGCCAGCCCCCAACAGACGCGCTTCGGCACCCCCGGTGGCTTCAAAGACGTAAAGCTCTGGTTTCAAACCGGTTCTGGCTGTGTAAGCCCGCGGAAGCACATCCAAGAGCTGTTCAACAGCATCTTCACGCACAAGGCTCACGGTGCACCCCCCAAAGCCTGCACCCGTCATTCTCGAACCGAGCACTCCAGGCACCTTCCTAGCCTCCTCCACCATTGCGTCTAGCTCGGCACAGCTCACACCATAGTCATCCCTCAGCGATTCGTGCGAAGCGTTCATAAGCTTGCCGAAGCCTTCCATATCGCCGCTTTCCAAAAGCTGTACCGCCCGCAGTGTGCGCTCGTTTTCGGTAATCACGTGGTGCGCCCTCTTGAACACTATTGGATCGATGGAGTCTCTGGCCTCCAGCAGTTCCTCAAAAGTAACATCCCTCAGCGACCGCACCTCAGGGCGATGCCGTGCGAAAAACGCCGCGGCCTGTTCACACTCGCGCCTCCGCGCGTTGTACTCCGAATCCACCAACCCGCGGCGCTTACCGGTGTCCGCCACAACAAATCGGTACCCGCCTCCCGGAATGGACACGTAGCGGTACTCCAAAGACCGACAGTCTATCAAAAGCGCCCGATCCTTCTGCGCAAGCCGCGAGATAAATTGATCCATTATCCCGCAGTTAACGCCAACAAAAGCGTTTTCTGCCCTTTGGCACAACAGCGCCGTAGAAACGCCGTCCAAATCAAATCCGTCCAAAGCCTGGAAAAGCACCGCGGTAGCAACCTCTATCGCCGCCGAGCTGGACAAACCAGACCCCAAAGGCACATCGCCGTACACCACCGCATCCACGCCTCTCAGCCGGATGCCCCTTTCCTGAAGCGCCCAGGCAACGCCCCGCGGATAGTTAGACCACGCTTCGTCGCCCTCAGCCCTGCGGATATCATCCAAACTGAAAGAAGAGCGCTTCCTGAAGTTGAGCGATACCAGATTCACTTGGCGGTCGTCCCGCGGAGCGGCGACATACCTCACGTAGCGGCCGATTGCTATGGGCAGAACGAAGCCCTCGTTGTAGTCTGTGTGCTCGCCTATCAGGTTCACGCGGCCGGGAGCGGACGCAACCACCTCCGGCTCCCGGCCCGGAAAAGCCGACCTGAATTCGTGAACAAGCCCTTTAGGCAGATCTTGGCTCACC
>JBMFPP010000017.1:0-12559 GCA_049969055.1 Armatimonadota bacterium
CTGTGAGAATATTTGCAAGCAGGTAGTTCGAGCCTGCCGGGCAGTCGATTTCATCCAGGGCGCCTGCGCGCACAAAAAGCGATGCGGCGGCGATCTGCGCGCCGGAGTTGGTGCGCACGATAACCGTCATGCCGTTAGACAATACTGCGCGCTCTGTTCTTTGACAGACAGCCGGACTTGCCGTTAATCCAACAGCGAAAAGCGCGGCGAGGATGCCGCGGCACAATCTACAACCGCGGAGGAAAGCGCGCCTGCCGCTAACCGCGTTGGGGGGATGGCTGTTACAAGGTGCAGGGCAATTACCCATTGGGCTCCGATGCCTCCATGGTTAACAGAACCGCCTTTTCTGGGGTTAGGTAGGCCGCGGCTGTTTTTCTCACGTCCTCTGGGGTTACTTTGCGGATTAAATTGAGATAATCAGCACCTGTTGCGGAGCTCCCCAATGCGGCGTGGAATCCAAGGAAGTACGCTCGGCCGCCAACCGTTTCTGTTTTGAATGCATAATCTGTCAGCAGGCGTCTTTGTGCAGAGCCTAATTCGGAGGCGGACGGCTGGAGGGTCCTTGCGCGCTCCAGCTCGTCCCATAGGCGGGTTTTCACTTCCTCGAGGCGGTGCCGGTCTGCCAGGCCGATGATTGTGAAAACACCGTGCTGTCTGCGGGTTGTGTACTCCACATCGAGACTGCGAACCAAACCGGTGCTTACGAGCGCTCGCGGCAGACGGCCGCCAGGGCCGAGGTCCAAAAGCGCATGCAGTACATCCATGGCCAGCACTTCTTTGGGATTGATCATTCCGGGTGCAGGAAACGCAAAACCGAACCAAACAGCGTTTCCCCCATCTTCTTTCGGTGCTTTGGAAGCCAATGCGGTGTCGCCGCTGAAGCTTATCCACTGCGGAGTGGCGGTGCGGTTCTCGACAGGGGGACCCTTGATCGCACCAAAGTATTTTTTAACCAACCTGATTGCTTCCTCGCTTTCGACGTCCCCGACGATTACAACCGTCATGTTGGCCGGCACGAAGCACCTTCGATGGAAGCTGAGCAGTGACTGCCTGGTTAGCTTGGCCACAGACTCTCGGGTTCCAGGGATTGGGCGCCCGTACGGGTGAGAACCGTAGGCCAGCGCTTCGAGGCGTTCCATCATCGTGCGCACGGGATCGGCGGAGGCAGATGCCAGCTCATCAAGCAGTACACTGCGCTCGGTTTCTACTTCTCCCGCGGGGAAGGTTGGGTTAAGCACGAGCTCGGCGACCACGGGCAGGGCGTCTTTCAGAAAGCGGCTGGCAACCACGGTATTAACCCGAATCCAGTCTTTGGATGTGGTTGCTTGCAAAGAACTGCCTAAGTTTTCCAGCGCGAGATCAGCCTCTCCGGGTTTAAGCGATTTACTGCCTTTGAAAAGCATGTGCTCCAGAAGATGCGCGGCGCCTTGTTCATTTGGCGCTTCATCAGCACTGCCGCTGTGTATCCAAACTTCAACAGCCGTTAGGGGAGATGATCGGTCGATTTGGATTATCAGCGTAAGGCCGTTGTCCAGCTTGTGGATACTCAGCCCTGGCGGTTGTTGGTTGGTTCCGGTTGCTTCATATCCAAGTGTCGACAAGGGAGTGCGCGCCGCGGAGTAAAAAACGAAGACTCCGCTTGTTAGCAACAGCAGACGTGAAAACAGAAAGAGTGGCATCATTTGTAAACTGCACGTAATATATTAGCGGAAAAGTATTGGTAATCCTTTCTGGAGCCGCTCTCTCAAAGGAGTGCGTGGGGTGCAGATGGAAAACCAACATGGTTGACGATATGGCAGAATATCCCTCAAACAAAACTGAACCGGCAAAGGGCGGGGTTATTCACTTTGCACTGCTTAAGGCAGCGGAGTTTGCTGAGTTCGTTAAAATTCAGCACTCTGTGTTTGCGCTTCCCTTCGCTTTGCTCAGCGCCGCGGTGGCCGGCAAAAAGGGCTTAAGCGCTTCCCAAATTTTGTGGATAGTGGCGGCTATGGTCGGCGCTCGCAGTAGTGCAATGGGCTTCAACAGGATTGCGGACCGCCATCTGGACGCTTTAAATCCCCGCACTGCCGGCCGGTCACTGCCGTCTGGTCGCCTTTCTTTGTTCGAGGCTTGGGTGTTTGTTGTTGCCAGCACGGCATTGTTTGTATTTTCGGCATCAAAGTTAAACAAACTTGCACTGATGCTCTCTCCAGCGGCTTTGGCGGTTATATGGGGGTACTCTTTCACTAAGCGGTTTACCGCGCTGTCTCACCTAGTTTTGGGGTTAGCGCTGGGGATTGCACCTGCCGGTGCATGGATAGCGATCCGCGGCAATTTGGAACTGCCGGCCGTCATTCTGTCCGCCGCGGTGATTTTTTGGGTTGCTGGATTCGATATAATTTACGCATGCCAGGATTACGCGTTTGATAAGCGTTGCGGACTGCACTCTATTCCAGCACGCTTCGGCATCGCAGTTGCGCTGAAAATCTCTGAAGCCATGCACGGCATGACATTGCTTTTGTTTGTTTGGCTCAAGTACGCCGTAGGGTTTGGCGGAATATACACTGCGGCTCTACTAGCGGCAGGCACGCTCCTCTTCATTCAGCACCGCATGGTAAGGCCAGATGATCTAAGCAGGGCGGATGCAGCGTTCTTTACCGCCAACGGCTTTTTGAGCATGGCTTTTTCCGGAATGGCAATTGTGGACCTATATGTTTGAACAAGAAATTTCTGCATATAAAAGCCTGCGCATCGGCTTGCTCGAATATGCCAACACCAAGCCCATTTTGTTCGGCATGGAGAGTATGCCCCACAGCATTCGGCCGCGGATAACTCTTGGCACTCCATCGGCTGTAGTGGAAATGCTCTGCCGCGGCGATCTCGACGCCGGGGTGGTTTCGTCGATCGAGTGTTTTCGCAGGGATGGGCTGGCGGTTGTACCCGGGATTGGAATTACCGCCAAAGGCGAAGTAATGAGCGTTAAACTCTTCGCCGCCAAAGAGTTATCCCTCGTGAGAAGTATTGCAGTCGACCGTGGGTCGCGCAGTGCGGCCGTGCTCACACGCATACTGTTCGCCGAGTTATATGGAGCCCAACCGAGATTTGTTAGTTGCAGGCCGGACCTCGATACCATGCTTTTGACGTGCGATGCGGCCCTCCTCATAGGTGATTCCGCCCTTACATCTCCCGCTCCGCCCGGCGTGGATGTTTTCGACCTGGGCAGGGAATGGTATCAGCTGACCGGTCTGCCCTTTGTTTACGCCCTGTGCGCTGTGCGGAATCCTCTGCTGGTGGAAGACGTATATAAGCTTTTGATCGCCAGTGTCGAAAGAGGCCAAAAGTATCTCAGTGAAATTGTTCGCTCAGAAGCCGAACGGTTGGGCCTTGAACCGGAGCTGTTGGACCGCTATTTCCGCGAGGTGCTGCGCTATGTGCTTACGCCGGAGGACGAAGCCGGTTTGCGGAAGTTTGTGGAGCTTGCGGCTGTGCACGGCTTGGCCGCGCCCGATGCCGACCGTTCGATCTGCGTTGCTCAAAGGAGGTTTTAATGAAAGCCGCTGTGTTAACAGCCCCACGGCGCATAGAGATACAAGACAGACCTGTGCCGAAGCCCGGCCCGGGTGAATTGCTTTTGGCTGTTCACACCTGTGGCGTGTGTGGAACAGATGCCCATATATACAACGGGGAGTTTCTCGTTAGGTTCCCCGTTGTTCCAGGGCACGAACTTTCAGGCACGGTTGTGGAAGTTGGCAGTGAGGTGTTTCATGTTCAGCCTGGAGATCGGGTGACGGTGGATCCAAACATCACATGTGGGGTGTGTCGGCACTGCCGCTTCGGTCGAATTAACCTATGCGAGAACCTGCAGGCCGTTGGCGTTACCCGCGACGGCGGGTTTGCTGAGTACTGCCTCGTTCCGGCCAAGCAGGCTTACCGACTGCCTGAGGGAGTGTCTTTGGATGCTGCCGCTTTTGCGGAACCTACGGCGTGCTGTATACATGGATTGGAGAGGGTCGGTCTGCAAAGCGGCGATACAGTACTGATACTAGGAGGCGGCCCGATAGGGCAGATAATGCTGCAGTTGTGCAAACACAGCGGTGCCGGCTGTGTAATTTTGAGTGAGCCGGTTGCAACAAGGCGGCAGATCGCCGTTGAAAATGGCGCTGATGCAGTGCTCGATCCGATGTCCCAGGATGTTGTGATGACGGCAATGGAGTTGACCGGAAATGGAGCCGACGTGGTTTTGGAATGCACCGGCATGCCCAACGTGTTTGAAGATGCGGTGCGCTGTGCTCGCCGCGGGGGGCGCGTTCTGCTGTTCGGAATGGCTCCGGAAAGTGCTGTTGCATCCATTAGGCCTTACGAAGTGTTTATTCGAGAGCTTACCATAGTCGGATCTTACGTAAATCCTTTCACACACGGCGCCGCCGTGCAGGCTTTGTCGTTGGGGTGGGTGAAGCCCGAGAAGCTAATCTCCCACAGATTCGATATTGCCGAGCTAGAAGCGGCATTGAGCACGAGTCGAAACCGCAGTGCGATGAAGGTTGTGGTACAGCCCAAATCTAACGTCGAGTGATGCAGACTTCCACGTGCAGTGGAAACGAAGCCGCTATGCCGGGCGCTCCAGCACAGCCCAGTGTAATTAGGGTTGTGCGCCAATCGTTTGCCGCATGTTACGACCACTTGGGCCTTGCGGTTGCAGTGAATTTTGCAGTTTCCCTGATGCTTGCGCCGGTTGTGATATGGTGGTTGGCACCTGTTCGCGGCTGGCAGAGCCCTTTCCCGGCTGTGTTCGGAGCGGTAATCCGCTCGGCTGTTGTTTTGGTGCTGGCGGCTGTATTCGCCTCCGGGCTTTTAGAGATGGCGAAGAGCATGGTGGATAGAAGTGAAGTTGCGTTCACCAATGTCTTCCGGGGAATAGGTGCCAACTGGTTGATTTCGCTTAAGTTCGGTGCGCTCAACGCGCTTGTGCTGATAGTAATTGCGTTGGATATGCTTTACCTGGCGGCCTCAGAATCTTGGATGCTTCGAACAGGCGCCGTGGTTTTGGGGTACTTAAGCATACTCTGGGTCTTATCCCAAATTTACCAGCTTCCGCTTCTGCTGGAGAAGCGCCGCTCTGTGCTGTGGGGTGTTAAGCAGTCTGTTCTTCTGGTTCTTGACAACCCTTTGTTTACACTGGGGATTGCCGCTGTTATAATGGTGTCGGTTTGGCTGTCGGCGGCCATTCGGTTGCCTCTGATCTTGTGGTTGCCGGTTTGGATTTCCGTTCTGCAGAGGACGGCTTTGAGGGAACTTCTAAGAAAGTACGAAGCTTTGCAACAAGGATAGTTTGGGAGGTTTCGCGGATATGGATGGCAAAGTGCGGGCGGCAGTTATAGGCGTGGGGATTGGGTATCTGCATCTTCAGGGATACGCCAAAAGCCCCCATGCCGAGGTTGTTGCTGTTTGTGATATCGACAAGGACCGCGCCGAACGTGTTGCAAACGAATTCGGTGTGCCGCGCGTATTCACCGACTATAAAGAGATGTTGAAGATGGAAGAAATCGACATGGTGAGCGTGTGCGTGCCGAATTATTTGCATGCCCCTGTAACAATAGCGTGCTTTGAAGCAGGCAAGCACGTTGTTTGCGAAAAGCCGATGGCCATGAACGCCGGTGAAGGTGCCGCCATGGTGGAAGCCGCCAAAAAAGCCAACCGTAAACTGATGATGGCTTTCAACAACCGGTTTCGCGGCGACACCCAGGTGTTGAAGCGATTCATAGACGCAGGCGAACTCGGCGAGATTTACTTCGCCAAAACCGGCTGGATTCGGCGCCAAGGGATTCCCGGAATGGGAGGGTGGTTCACCACAAAGTCGATGTCCGGTGGAGGACCTTTGATAGACATCGGCGTTCACATGCTGGACGTGACCATGTATCTTATGGGGAACCCGAAGCCTGTGTCGGTTGTTGGAGTTACCTACGCGAAGTTCGGTCCGCGCGGTTTGGGCCAAGGCGGATGGGGAACACCGGTGGAGGGCGGAACCTTCGATGTGGAGGATATGGCGGCGGCACTGATCCGCTTCGAAAACGGCGCCACCGTATTTCTGGAAGCCAGCTGGGCATCGTACATTCAGCACGATATGATGTACAGCTCGCTTTTGGGCACCGAGGGTGGAGCCGACCTTGAGCCGTTGCGCATCTATAAACAACTCCAGGGCACCCAGGCGGATATCACCCCGCAGTTTCCGCGCGTGTCGGGCCACGAGCAGGAGATTCTGCACTTTGTGGAGTGCGTTAGAAACAACACCGAGCCGATATCCACTGGCGAGCACGGCCTGGATGTGATGAAGATACTCGATGGAATCTACAAATCTGCGGAGACAGGGGAACAGGTAGCAATCGAGTAGAACAACAATCTTGGCGGTTGGACTGCCGAGGCGGTGAAGAAACCGTACGGTACCAACCTGGCATATTGACTAATGAAACACCGCAAGGGGGTATATGGCTATGAAGTTGGGAGTCTTTACAGTTCTGTTCCAGCAGCGGCCGCTTGAGGAAACGTTAGATTACGTTAAAGCGGCGGGATGCGAGGCGGTTGAGATAGGAACCGGTGCATACCCAGGAAACGCTCACTGCGATGTCGATAGGTTGCTGGAGGATGAAGCCGCGCGGAACAGGTTTAAGAGCGCTGTGGAAAGCCGTGGAATGATTGTGAGCGCGCTTTCCTGCCACGGCAACCCTCTGCATCCAAATCCGGACATCGCCAACCAACATCTGGCCGCTTTCGAAAAGACTCTAAGGCTTGCGCCGATGCTCGGTGTGGATAGGGTCATCAACTTCTCCGGTTGCCCCGGCGGCGGCCCAGACGACAAGACCCCGAACTGGGTGACATGCCCTTGGCCTCCAGATTTTACCGAAATCCTGAAGTGGCAGTGGGAAGAGAAGGTTATTCCGTTCTGGAAAGAGTGGGCGGCTAAGGCAAAGAGTTATGGGGTCAACAAGATCTGCTTCGAAATGCATCCCGGCTTCGTGGTGTACAACCCGGAGAGTTTGTTGAAACTGCGCGACGCCGTTGGCGATATAATCGGTGCTAACTTGGACCCGTCTCACCTATGGTGGCAGGGGATGGATCCCGTTTATGCTATTCGAAAACTGGGCGATGCTATATACCATGTTCACGCAAAGGATACGCGCATCGACGAGATCAACACGAAGTACAACGGCGTGCTGGATGTGAAGCCGTATGCCGACGAGATCAACCGCTCGTGGATATTCCGAACCGTTGGCTACGGGCACGACCTCGATACATGGAAGGCTATAGTGAGCAACCTCAGGTTGGTGGGCTACGACTACGTGCTGTCGATCGAGCATGAGGACAGCTTGATGTCTGTCAACGAGGGCTTCACCAAAGCCGTGAACTTCCTCAAAGAGTGCATAATGACGGAGCAACCGGGGGCCATGTGGTGGGCATAGCGTCCAGGTAAAAGCGCCCGCAAGCGGTTGGTTGAACCATCCGCAGGCGTCTGGTTTGAGGATGGGGCGGGAAAAATCTTTCCCGCCCTTTTCGCTCTCTCGGATTGCTGCGGCAGTCGCATCGACAGAAGCATCGGGCTTTCCCGAATGGATGGGGGATCTTTCAGAGCGTTCGCTGTACCAATGCCCGCGTGTGCGTAGTATATGCTATACTGTTACCGCTATGGCCGATCGGTATTTGGTGGTAGGCACCGCAGGGCATGTGGACCACGGTAAAACCGCGCTCATCAAGGCACTGACCGGCATAAACACTGACCGTCTTCGCGAAGAGCAGGAGCGCGGCATGTCCATAGAGCTCGGTTTTGCGCATCTTACCCTGCCAAGCGGTGTTCAGATTGGTATAGTGGACGTGCCGGGGCACGAGCGCTTCCTCAAGAACATGCTGGCGGGAGCCAGCGGCATGGACCTGGTTATGATGGTGGTTGCCGCAGACGAAGGGGTTATGCCGCAGACTATCGAGCACCTCGACATCTTGAAGCTTCTGCAGGTTAAGGACGGTCTAGTGGTTTTAACCAAAATAGACTTGGTGGACCGCGACTGGCTGGGTGTGGTTCAAGAGGACATCCGCCACCAATTTTCTGGAAGCTTTCTCGAGAACGCTCCTGTTGTGCCGGTTAGCTCTGTCACAGGTGAAGGGCTGGAGAATCTGGTTGCTGTGCTGGATGAGAAGGTGAGAGCTGTTCCTACGAGGAGCCCTGAGGGTCCCTTTCGGATGCCGGTGGATCGCATTTTCAGCATGCCTGGCTTTGGGACAGTGGTGGCCGGTACCGTTTGGAGTGGGACAGTAGGAATTGGGGATGCGCTGGAGCTTCAGCCCGTGGGTTTGTTAACGCGGGCGCGCGGCCTGCAGGTACACGGCAGAAAGGTAGAGCGAGCCTCGGCCGGAACAAGGCTGGCCGTAAACGTGGCCGGGGTTGATGTGTCTCAGGTGGTCAGGGGTTCGGTGCTTACCCAACCCGGTTGGCTCAAGCCAACCTATCTTTTAGACGCCGAACTACAGCTTCTCGGGAGGATTTCCCGGCCGCTCAGGCACAGAACGCGAATCAGACTGCACACCGGAACAGCCGAAGCTGTCGGCCGCGTGATGATTTTGGACCGCGATGAACTTCTGCCGGGAGACAGTGCTCCGGTTCAATATCAACTGGAGTCTCCTGTTGCAGTTGCGCGCGGAGACTTATACATACTTCGCCTATACTCTCCCATGGAGGTGTTGGGCGGCGGAACAATATTGGATCCCTATCCCAGGCGCCACAAGAGACGCGATGAGCGGGCTCTTCAGAAGTTTCAGGCGCTGAAGAGCGGTTCATTCGAGGTGCAGGTGGCCCAGGTGCTGGTAGAGCAGGGGCTTGTGCCAACCTCGGCCGAGGAAGTGGCTTCCAGGCTCGCGTTGGATCTTGCGCAGGTGCGGCGAATTTTGGGCGACCTAGAAGCCTTAGGGGTTGTTTTTGAAGTCGGCGATAGATACCTGCATTCGGGCGCGGTGGAGGAAGCGGCAAGGACAGCAGAGCGAATTCTTAAAGAATTCCACCAAGCAAATCCCCTCAGGCTTGGTATTGGAAGGGAGGAGCTGAAAAGCCGCGTTGCCCCTAAATGCAGTTCCAAAGTTTGGGCCGCGCTTTTGGATTTGTGGATTTCACAGGGACGCATTAAGGTTAGCGGCAATACCGTATCAGACGCATCCCATAAGGTTGCTTTTTCTCCGGAGCAGGAACAAACAGCGCGGGCAATTTTAGAGCTTTATATGCGCTCGGGCTACAACCCGCCTTCGAGAGAAGAGGTTCTTAAGGTGGTGGAACGGCAAGGTGCCTCGGATGTATTTGATGCGTTGGTGGAGCATGGGAGTTTGGTGAAGATAGCGGATGGACTTTACCTCCACAAAAACAGTATTTCGGCCGCAGAAGAAAGGCTGAATCTGATACTAGACGCCCAGGGCACCATTACGGTGGCGCAGTTCCGCGACGCTTTGGGCTCCAGCCGAAAGGTAGTTGTGCCGCTTCTGGAATATTTCGACTCTTTGGGTGTGACGCGGCGGGTCGGTGATGTAAGAGTTAAGGGTTCTGCTGAGCACTCGAACCCTCTTTGATCTCCCGAAGTGCATCTTCTATCGTTTCGTGGAGGCAGAGTATACTGCCGAGCTTCATTATGCCCAACTTGCGCCTCATCTGCTCGTTGCCGTACACAACGTGAAGCTCGCCGCGCGATGCAAGCAGCTTCTTTTTTGCACCTATCAATGCTCCAACTCCAGAGCTGTCTATAAAGCTGACGCTTCTGAGGTCAACGATTATGTCATGGACATCCTGCTCCAAAGCTTCGTTAAGCATTCTCTGCAGATGCGGCAAAGTACCGAGGTCTACCTCTCCGGAAACCTCTACAGTGGTCACTCCATTGGTTTTTTTGACCGCAACTTTGATAAACGGATTGGCGAAATGACTCATAAGGTTAAGCAATACGGTAACTGAATGAATGCGTAATGCGTTTGCAGGCACCGGCGTGTGCGATTAGATTATAACGAGCTGAAGCGTTGGGTGTCTAGGTGCATGCGGCTAATGGACCGCATGCTTTCTTCGCCCCGCGAAGGTTTCAATGCTTGCAGTAGCGAAACATTGGGTGTTGGATGTGTTTAGGCACTGCCCGATGTAGAACGAGCTCTCATATTAAGCAAGGGAGTCGAAATGCGCACATTGAGTTCACGATTTTCTACCAACGTTTGGGCCATGGGGGTGGTCAGCTTCCTGACAGATTTCTCCACCGAGATGATTTACCCATTACTGCCGCTTTTCTTAACCGTACAGTTGGGGGCAAGCAAGGCTTTCTTGGGAATTATGGAGGGTTTTGCCGAGACTACTGCCAGCTTTCTGAAGCTGTTCAGCGGAGCGCTTGCAGACGCACTGAACGTGCGAAAGCCTATTGTTTTTGCAGGTTACACTATCTCCTCCATTTCGAAGCCGCTGGTAGCGGTTGCCGGTGCCCCTTGGCACGTTTTGACCGTCAGAATTGCCGACAGGGTTGGAAAAGGAATCCGCACCGCCCCGCGGGATGCTCTGCTTGCTGATTCTGTGGGTGAGAACGGCCGCGGCGCGGCTTTTGGACTGCAGCGCACAATGGACAACGCTGGCGCTATTGCGGGGCCGTTAGTTGCGGCGCTTCTGCTTGCTGTGCTTGGTGGGAATCTGCGTTTGGTGTTCGCATTGTCAGCTGTACCAGCGGCGGCATGCATTCTGGTTCTTTGGTTGTTCGTGCGCGAGGTTCGTCCAACGGCAGTCCGTACGGATGCGAAGGCTCTATCGTTCGAGTCGGCCCGTCTGCTCGGTCCAGTGTTTTGGGCTTATCTTGGCATAGTCTTCTTGTTCACTCTTGGCAACTCAAGCGATGCATTTATCCTACTGCGTGCCGCGAACGTTGGAGTGCCAACGACTCTTGTGCCGGTGGTTTGGGTGGTTTTGAGCGCGGTGAAAATGATCACGTCGATGCCCCTGGGGATGCTGTCGGACCGCGTTGGCCGGCGCGCGCTTATAGTAGCCGGGTGGCTGGTATACGCCTCGGTTTATTTGGGATTTGCCACAGCAAAGCATCCCTGGCACATATGGGCGCTGTTTTCCCTTTACGGATTGTATTTCGGGTTAACGGAAGGCGTTGAGAAGGCTTTTGTAGCCGATATTGTGCCTGCGCACCTTCGGGGCACGGCTTACGGCGCTTTTAATTTTGCAGTTGGCGTTGGAGCTCTTCCGGCCAGCATTGTCGCCGGACTGCTGTGGCAGAAGTTCGGGGCGGCTTATGCTTTCGGATTTGGTGCCGCCGCCGCGTTTGCGGCATCGGTTCTGTTGGCGGTGTTCGTGGCAGAAGGCAGTGCGACAAACAGTTTTTCACCCAGCAACGGACATCAGGTAAGCTAGGTCCTGCCTCGTCTGCTCTATGAGCTCTTCAGTGGAAAGGTCCCGCCAGCTGTGCGATCCCTTATACTCGCTGTGCACCGATACAGGCCCGTCAAACCCTATCCGCCTAAGCAGTTGGAAGACCTCCCTCCACGGCACAATACCATCTTTCAGAGGCACCAGCTTGGCGTGCCAGGATGCTTCTCCCGTGTTTTCGTCCACAGACTTGAACCACCCGAAGGATTTAACCGCCACCATAGAGATGTACTCCTGCAGGAGGTCGATGCCCTGACGCCAGCAGGAAATGCCGCCCTCGGCTGTCATATGTCCGGGGTCTATATAAGCTCCCATCTCCTGCGGGTCAAACGACCTTAGCACATCGTACAGTGTGGCCGGGTTTGCACTGAGGTAGTCACCTGAGTGCGTGTGCACGGCCGGAAGAACACCGTATTTGTTGCCCAGCGCGGCCAGGCCAGCCAACTGCTTACGCATTTCTTCGATGAGTGTGCGCAGGGTCCCGAAGGTGCTGTACGTCCAATATCCAAGCTTCAGCTTCTTGATACCGCATTCAGCGGCGGTTGCAAAGATGGATTCGGCATGCGGTTCCGCGGCGTTGGTGATCGAGGTGGTTATCATGGGGACTGACAGGCCTGCATTTCGAAAAGACTCCACTGCCAAAGGAAGATCCCTTTCAACGTTTTCTGGAAGCACATGCCCTCCGGGCCGCACGGTCAAATCCACGCCGGAAAAGCCCAACCCGGCTACTATTTCCGCAACCTTGGGCACAGGGTATTCGCCCAGCATTTTTGTGAACATAATGAACTGCATGGAACGCACCTCCCTTGGTTTTAAGCCACCATTGGTACAAAAACTCCTCTTTACTGTGCCAGAACATCCGCCAGAGAGTAAAGTTCGGTCCACTGGGGCGGTTCAGCCTGTAGTGCATCTTCGAGAGAACAATGCGTAACCTGGCCGCGGCGCAAAACAACCATCCTCCCGTGCTGTCCGGAGGCCAACAGCTTAACGGCTTCAGCCCCCATTCGCGACGCCAAAAGTCTATCAAACGCAGAAGGTGTTCCTCCGCGCTGTACGTGCCCCAGCACCGTGATCCTAGCCTGGAATTCGTCTTCGCCGGCGGCTTGGTTGATCTCCCTGCAGACCTCTTCTGCCGTTGGCCTAGCGCCTTCCGCC
>JBMFPP010000017.1:12569-15230 GCA_049969055.1 Armatimonadota bacterium
ATGCGGTTTGTTGCGTTTCCGCGCTTCTTTCAACTCGGAGAGGACGCGGCCGGGTTCCAAGGGTATTTCCGGCAGTATAACCATTTCCGCCCCGCTTGCAATCGCGGCCATCAGCGCTAGATATCCGCACCGCCGCCCCATTACTTCGACAACAAAAGCTCGCCTGAGAGCCGCGGCAGTGTCCTTGATTTTGTCGACCGCTTCGATAATGGTGTTCAGCGCGGTGTCTACACCGATGCACATTTCGGTGGCCGGCAGGTCGTTGTCGATTGTTACAGGGACAACAACCACGGGGACTCCGCGCTGTTTGAGTGCCAGTGCTCCGCGGGCCGAGCCGTCGCCTCCCAACACCACAAGGCCTTCCACGCCGAGCTCTTCCAGGCGGCTTACGGCTTTGGTTTGGCCCTCGGGTGTTTCAAATTCTTTCGAACGGGCTGTCATCAGTATAGTTCCGCCGTGCCTAAGAATGCCTCCAACAGCCCTGCTGTTCAAGAGCTCGGCGTCGCCGTCCAGCAAACCCGCATACCCCCTGCGGATCCCTACAACCTCCCAGCCTCCGCTTGCTCCTGCTCTTACGACTGCTCTAACGCAGGCGTTCATCCCGGGAGCATCACCGCCACTGCAAAGGACTCCAATCCTTCGCTTCATATTCAACCTCTCTTAAGCCCTAAAAGGTGTACTTGTTAGATATTCCCAAGCCTTTGCGTATCAGAAAGTGGGGAAACCAAGGGTCAGGCTCCACAAGCCGTTTCTGTCTGCAGATGGGGCTATCCTTCCCAGCATTGACTTGGATGCCTAGTGCGCATATACTTGCTCAGCAGGTTTATTTCGGAAAAGAGACGGTGGAATGTTCGGAAGAAAGCGCGGCTTCACGCTTATAGAGCTGTTGGTGGTTATGGCCGTGCTTGCGGTCTTGGCCGGCATACTGTATCCGATGCTTGCCAAGGCCCGCGCGCGTGCCGCCGCGAGCAGCTGTCAATCCAATCTGCGCCAGCTTGCCAGCGCTTTTCAATCCTACCTTCAGGATTGGGACGAGAGGTTTCCGAACAGCTGGAGAAGAGAGCGAAGCCCGTTCGGAGTGCTTAACCACAGCTGGTGGGATGTGCTGCTGTCTCCATACGTGCGCAGTGACAGCGTTTTTTCCTGCCCGGCAAACCACACCGAAAGCTATTCGGTACACCAACCGTTTAACCAGAACGGCGTAAAGACGAGGCGGGTGAACTACGCAATTAACAACCAGCTGTTGGGCGCTGAACCGGGAACAGAACCTTTCAATTACGCGGCTGTGGAGCCTCCAGAACCGGCTCTCCTTTACGATGTGGAAGATGCGGCCACCACCATACTCTTGGCTGAGAAGATGCGTGACTACCCCAATAACCCCCCAAACCCTCCCGATCGTCCTGGGAACCAGAGCCAAGAGGTGGACGTGTGGTTTCATCTCACCGAGCCCGGCATCACACCCCCTGATTGGGATACATCTTGGGGGGTTGCCCGCGCACTGCACAACTTGGGCAGTAACTATGCTTTTGTTGACGGACATGTGAAATACCTCCGCCTCCAGGATACTTTCACCGGTGGCAAGGTCCCCGAAACAGCGCGAGCCGGCGCCGCACAGCCGGGAACGGCGCCCACACCACTTCCTCCGAAACTCGGTACTGCCGGCGGCCCGGAGGTGGCTGTCTCGGGCGCCGAGGGCGAATTCTACAAAGACATGTGGCTTTTACGCCCGCGGAAGCGAATATTACCAGAACCGATGCCCTGACGCTTGCCAGTCATCCAGGGTTTTTCCAAGCAAATCGTTTTGTCAAAACAAACAGCGGCTAATTGAACGGCAAAGCTTCTTGGGAATACGCAATTCGTCCCTGCACAACGGTGCACCACACGCTGAAATCCCTTTCCAAAATTGCTAAATCAGCGTCTTTGCCGACTTCGATTGAGCCTTTGCGGTGGGAAACACCGCAAACTTCGGCGGGAAGCTCGGATGCCATGCGTGCGGCCTGCGGCAGATCTGCGCCGGCAAACACAACTGCATTCCTGACCGCACGGTTCATCGTAAGC
Organism: Armatimonadota bacterium; assembly: GCA_049969055.1. Taxonomy (GTDB): domain Bacteria; phylum Armatimonadota; class DTGP01; order DTGP01; family JBMFPP01; genus JBMFPP01. The sequence continues at coordinate 14,628 of JBMFPP010000017.1, forward strand.
ATACTGCTTGCAATGGTTCCATCGGCAAGGGTGCACAGGTCTCCCTTGACGTACACCGTGTGGGTGCCCAGTGTATATATGCCGTCCGGGCATCCAACGGCCGACATAGCGTCAGTAATAAGCACAACCCCATCTTCGCCTTTGGAGTGTATAACCATGCGGACTAACTCCGGGTGGAGGTGCACGCCGTCGGCAATGATCTCCACTTTCACCCTGGGGTCGTTCATGCAGGCTAGCACCAACCCCGGCTTTCGGTGGTGAAGCGGCGGCATGGCATTGAACAAGTGAGTTGCGTGCGAAGCTCCTGCTTCGATCGCTTTTACTGCAGTCTCATAGTCTGCCTCGCTGTGCCCCAGAGACACCACGACGCCGCGATCCCGCAGAACACGTATGAGGTCAAAGGCTCTCGGGAGCTCCGGTGCAAGTGTGACCAATTTAACCATGCCCTCGGCTTCTTCGATATATCTGAGGCACTGATTTACATCCGGCGGGCGGATTCCCTCCAGCGGTTGGGCGCCTTTCTTGTTTGGGTTGATATAAGGACCTTCTAAGTGAATGCCAAGGATAGCCGCGCCGGACAGGTTTTGCGCGGCCGCGTTTCGG